>JASHTE010000101.1 GCA_030040695.1 Vulcanimicrobiota bacterium
CATCCTTGGCGAAGCGGCTTGACCTGCTCACGTCCCGAGAACCGTTTGCGACGACGTGCGCGACTACCCGCCAACAACCTGGTAGCGCCAACGGGAATCGAACCCGTCTTTCCGCCTTGAAAGGGCGATGTCCTAACCGATAGACGATGGCGCCGTGGCGAAGGGCTTTGCCTTTTGAAGCGAATCTTCGCCGTATGCGTCTGGTTGTTCTTCTCTGCCTGGTAGCGCTTCTCGCAAATGCAAACGATGCCGTCCGAGGCGACCGTGCCGAGGGCTGGTTGCCGCAGAGCCGCTCGCCGGTGCTGGCTCGCAACGGCATGGTCGTCACGAGCCAGCCACTGGCGGCCGAGGCGGGGTTGCGCATTCTCATGGAGGGCGGGAACGCCGTCGACGCTGCGGTGGCGACCGCGGCAACGCTGAACGTCGTCGAGCCGATGATGGTTGGAATCGGGGGCGACGCCTTTGCCATCATCTATATTGCGAAGACGCACCGCTATTACGTGCTCGACGCAGCCGGAAGAGCGGCAACCGGCGCGACGATCGCGCGCATGAACGCGTTGGGGTATCACAACAGCCCTGCGCATTGGGGCCCAGGATCCGGCATGCCGCCGGGCGGCATCCTCGACGTCACGGTGCCCGGTGGCGTCTGGGGTTGGGAGAATGCGCTCGCGCGTTTCGGCACCATGCGATTCGATCGCGTTCTCGCGCCGGCCATCGACTACGCGCAAAACGGCTACGCCGTCTCTGAGCGCACCGCCTACGTTTGGCGGCTGCCAAACGCACTTCCGCTTCGCGCTTGCTGCACGAGGCTCGACCCTGATTCCGTGCGCACGTGGTACATCAACGGCGAACCACCGAAGACCGGCGCGATCTTCCGCAATCCGCAGCTCGCGCATGCACTCCGCCTCTTACAAAAATACGGAAGCGCTGTCTTCTATCGCGGCGAGATCGCGCGCGCGATCGTCGCAAAGTCGCGTGCACTCGGCGGCACGATGACGTTGAACGACCTCGCGACGTACCACGGGCGATGGGAGACGCCGCTCGATACCGTCTACCACGGCGTTCACCTCCTCGAGCTTCCGCCGCCCTCGCAAGGCTTCGCGGCGAATGAGGCGCTGAACATTTTGCAAACGTGCGCACCGAGAATCTATCCCGGCGAGTCGCTCGCATCGCTCGGCCCACGCGATCCGCGCTACTGGCATCTTCTCGTCGCAGCGAAGGAGCTCGCCTATGCCGATCTCTACCGCTTCAACGCTGACCCGGACGTCGCGCACGTGCCACTGCAGCGCCTCCTCTCCACGCAGTACGCTTCGTCGCTCTGCGCGCGCATCGATCCCAATCATCCGGTGACGATGGCGGCGCCGGGGCCGAATGCCGGCGTGGGCGATACGATCGTCCTCTCGACGGCAGACCGCTGGGGCAACATGGTCTCGTGGGTCAACAGCAACTACGACGAGTTCGGATCGGGCATCACCGTTCCGGGGTATGGCTTCATCCTGCAAGACCGCGGCGGTGCGTTCTCACTGAATCCCAAGAGCCCGAACGCGCTCGCGCCGCACAAGCGTCCCTTCCACACACTCTGCGCCGGATTCATCGTTCGGAACGGACGCCCGCTCATGACGCTCGGGCTGATGGGCGGCGATATGCAGGCGCAGGGACACGAGCAGATCGTCGTCGACGTCGTCGATCTCGGCGCGAACGTTCAGCAAGCCGGCGATATGGCGCGCTTCCGCCACGACGAGATTTCGAACGTGCTGTACGTAGAGTCGCCGCTCTACGATCTCGTCGGCAGCGGCTTGCAGGCGATGGGCTACGTCGTGCGCTCGACGAATCGCGCGCCGATGGGCGGTTATCAGGCGATCATGCTGCTGCCGAGCGGCGCATACGCCGGCGGATCCGACTTCGGAAAGGACGGCGAGGCCGTCGGGTGGTGACGCACGATCTCGGAGCGGGCGCGATCGTGGTCCTCGTCAGCATGGTGCTCGCGCGCACCGCGATCCTACGCCGCCGAGGCGTCGTTGCAACGAAGTTCGGCGCGATGGACAAGAGCGATTTTCTCATCCCGCCGTTTGCGCTCTTCTACGTCTATGTGATCCTTGCGAGCGCGCTGCGTTGGCCCAGCATCATCGACGGAACGCTCTTGAGCTCCTCGGCCGCGGCATGGGCCGGAGTTGCGCTCTGTGCCGTCGCTCTCGTGCTCATGGCGCTTGCGCTCGTCGCGTTCGGCACGAGCTTTCGCATCGGCATCGATGAAGACCACCCCGATACGCTGGTAACGAGCGGCATCTTCTCAGTAACCCGCAATCCTATCTACGTCGCGTTCGCCATGCTGCTCGTGGGAGAGTTTCTCATCCTGCCGAGCTGGCTTCTCTTGCTCTACGTGGTCGCGGGATTTATGCTTTTTCATCGCCAGGTCTTGCGCGAAGAGGCGTTCCTTGCCGAGCACTACGGCCAAGAGTATCGGGCGTATTGTGCCCACGTGCACCGCTATCTGTAGAAGGGCCGTGCCCCTGCGGGGTGGTAGGATAGGCAACGATGGCCGAGCAACGCCGTATTCTGCTTGCTAACCCGCGCGGGTTCTGCGCGGGTGTCGATCGCGCGATTCAGATCATCGAGGACTTGCTCGACGTCCACGACGGCACACTCTACGTGCGCAAAGAGATCGTCCATAATCGCGACGTTGTCGAGCGGCTCCGCGCGCGCGGAGTCGTCTTCGTCGAGGAGCTGAGCGAGGTACCGAATGGTGCGCTTGCGGTCTTTAGCGCGCACGGCGTCGCGCCCGACGTTCGCAAGCAAGCCGAAGCGCGAAAGCTGCGCGTCGTCGACGCGACCTGCCCGCTCGTCACCAAAGTGCACGTCGAAGCAATGCGTTTCGCGCGCGACGGCTTCTTCGTGTTGCTCGTCGGGCACGCCGGACATGACGAAGTCACCGGTACACTCGGGCAGATTCCCGGAAGCATTGCGCTGGTAGAAAGCGAGGAGGACGCGGCGAGCGTCGCCGTTCCCGATCCGCAACGCGTTGCCGTCGTCACGCAGACGACGCTGAGCCTCGACGACACGAAGGGAATCGTCGAAGCGCTCAAGCGGCGCTTCCCGGCGATCAAGGAGCCACCGTCGAGCGACATCTGCTACGCGACGCAGAATCGCCAGAACGCGGTAAAGGACCTCGCGCAAGAATCCGATGTCGTCCTCGTCGTCGGCTCGCAGAACAGCTCGAATGCGCAGCGTCTACGCGACTGTTCGATCGAAGCCGGAACGCCGGCCTATCTCATCGACGGCCCCGATGACATTCAAGAGAGCTGGCTCAACGGCGCGCTTACCGTGGGCGTGACGTCGGGTGCCTCGACGCCGGAGCACCTCGTCGCCCAGGTCGTCGAGCGCGCCCGCGCGATCATCGGCGCAACGGAAGTCGCCGAAGTTGGTGAGCGCGAGCCGTCGATCGTCTTCGCGCCGCCGCGCGAGCTCGCCGGCTTTCTCGGAACGTAACCTAGAAGTCGGTCAGACCGTCGGGTGTACCCCAGCCGCCGGGACCGGAATAGACGCCGTCGTCGTTCGTGCCCGCAGTGCAGATATACGGATACGCCGTCGCACAGCTCTCCCGTGAAGAGAGATTGTTGCCGCTCGTGATCGCGTAGAGCCCGGTTCCCGCTTTCTGCCAGAACAGCTCCGCAGCGCTCGGCCCGAGCGAGCTTCCACCGGCGAGCGCAAAGACGCTCGCGATCGAGGGCGATGCAACGCTCGTGCCACCGAACTCGAGCCAGCCGGAGTAACCTTCATACGACGTGCTGTCGTACACCGCGACACCGTACTCGGGATCTGCGTCGAAGGAGACATCGGTCTGCGAGCGTTTCGTGCATCCCTTGTCGGTCTGCCACGACGGCTTCGCGACCAGCGAGCTGCAGCCGCTGCCCGACGCGCCGTCGCCGATCGAGAGATCATTCCAGACGACCTCGGTGTATCCGCGCGAGTTGCTCGCCGCGCGCAGCGACGTTCCGCCGGTGCAGACGACGCTCGCAAATGAGCACGGCTGCTCGGAGCCTTCCGCATATCCGTCATCGCCGGCGCTCGCCGTCACGACGATCCCCGAATGGCTGTATGCGGAGGCCGACGAGGCCCACTCACTCGCGCCGTACGAGTTGCTGATCTCCGTCGCGCCGAGCGTCGCCGCTTCGTTCGCAGCATCTTCGAGGTTGGCAACGGTCGCAGAGTTCGCTTCCACGATCAAGATGTGGCAGTTGGGACAGACCGCGGAAACCATGTCTTCGTCGAGGGCAGTTTCCTCGGCCCAACTCGCGTCCTCTGAAGGAAGCTTCGTCGTCGAGCCGGTCTGGCTCACTTTCTCGAAGCACCCGTTCGCCGTCGTACACGCGGGCAATCCATAGTAGGTGCGATAGGTTGCCAAGTCGGCGGCCGCCGTTGGATAGTCGCCCGCCTCGATCACCGCAACCGTCTGTCCGCTTCCGTCGCTAGACGAAGCCGACGTGAGAGCGTACGCGGTCTGCAACTGTGAAGGGCCGTATCCCGTCGGCGTCGAGGACTTCGCGCTGCGCGCTTCCGCTGCCACGCCATAGAGCCCGTGATAGCCGCCCGGTATGCCGCCGACGTCGGTGCGGACGAGCGCAAGACATTGGGCCGAATCCGCCGGAACGACCTGGTCGCACGCGGCTTTGAAGTTGAGCGTGCCCGAAGACATGGCGCTTGTGCTACCTGCGGGCATCATCTGGCTCGTACTGCCCGAACATGCGGCAAGCGCAACAACCGCGGCCACGAGCAGCGGTCGTAAGATACGGACGATCATGGTGGACCTCCAGGAAAGCGGCAACCGGAGTAGCGTCGCCAGGGCTTCTCCCAAGGCGGGTCGTGGGCCTGGTAGGATTCGAACCTACGCGCAACCAGTTATGAGCCGGCCGCTCTACCGCTGAGCTACAGGCCCCGGTACCCCGGTACCCTCCGCGCGCCTCTTTACCCAAAGTTAACATCCCGCCTGCGTGCTCAACAACCGTCCGGTGCCGGGCTTAGCGAGAAGCGTTCGCCCGTCCACGTCGCGACTTCGGCATCGGCCTGCAGCAGGATCGTGCCGTGCGTCGCGCTGGGGTAGGCTTTGAAGGTCGTGGGAGTACCCGCTCGGCAGAGCTTGTTCTTCAGGAACACGATCGACGCTGAATCGATGGCCTCGTCGGAGACGCCCTGGACGAGCAGCACGGGGATCGTGATCGTGAAGTCTTCCGCGTCGGTATTCGCGGCGATATCACTGTAGAGATCGTCGACGTCGGCTTGCGGGCGAAAGATCTCTCGTAGATTGATGCGCGTCCAATCCGAGCTCTGCGTTAGGTCGTCGATGCACTGCTGCTGCAGCTCGGGGACGATTCGCAGCGCCTCGGGCGTAAGCATCTGAGAGAGCACGATGCGTTGGTCGGCGAGTGAGAAGCCTTCGACCATCAAGCCCAGGTACGCAGCACTGCTACTCGGCGCATCGGCGAGGAGCGCGTTCTGCACCATCTCTTCCATATGGATCGCGGGTGCGTACGCCACCGCCCCGAGCAGATCGAGCTCGGGAGCCCATGCTTGTCCGTACGCTGCCGTATCGAGCGCCGCGGTTCCGCCTTCAGAGTGGCCCATGACGATCCAACGTCTGCCGATCTGCGGATCGATCTCGCGCGCCGCGCGCACGATATCGGTGACGTCACGAGCGAGCGCGGTAGCGACAAAGTAGGGATGGATTCCCGGCGTTCCATTGCCTTCATAGTCGGTCTGCGCGACTGCGTATCCGCGCTGTACCATCAAGTCCATCGCGCGTTGTTCGAGGTCGTCATGCGCAAAGCGCGACGGCGCGCACTGCGGTCCGTTTCCCGTCGTTCCGTGCGCCCAGCTGATGATCGGCCAACCTCCGGGAGGCGGCGTTCCTTGCGGAATCGCGAGCGTTCCCGAAACCGCGACGAACGTACCGTTTGGCGCTACGGTTTCGTAGAGGAGACGATAGTTGATTGCCGCCGATTTGAGCGCGGGGCCGTCGTCAAAGCGCCGCACCCAAACGACCGCGCCGTCCCGCTGTGCAGGCAAGTGGGTTGGTGGCATGTAGAACGCGTCACCCGGCGGCCCGATCGCAAGCGCCGCCAACACCAGTGAGGCGAGCATGCTGTCTCCTTATTAACGCACGTGCAGCGGTTCGGCACCCGCATACGTTGCGGCGTCGCCGAGCTCCGCTTCGATCGCCATGAGGCGATTGTACTTGGCGATGCGCTCGCTACGGGAGAGCGATCCCGTCTTGATCTGACCTGTCGAGCGCCCTACAGCCAAATCGGCGATGAACGTGTCCTCGGTCTCGCCGGAGCGATGGGAGATGACGGTCCCGTAGCCTGCCTTCTGCGCGCATTCGATGCAATCGACCGTCTCGGTGAGGGTCCCGATCTGATTGAGCTTGATGAGAATTGCATTGGCGACACCCTCGGCAATCGCACGCTGCAAGATCTTCGTGTTCGTCACGAAGATATCGTCGCCGACGAGCTCGACGCGCGTGCCGAGCTGTTCGGTGAGGTGCCGCCAGCCCTCCCAGTCGTCCTCGGCGAGTCCGTCCTCGAGCATGACGATCGGATAACGATCGATAAGATCGCGATAGAGCGCGACGAGCTCCTTCGCGCTCATGCCCTTGCTCTTGTCGAGCGCGTAGTACTTCCCATTCTGATAGAATTCGCTCGATGCCGGGTCGAGCGCAATCGCGATATCGGTTCCCGGCGTATAGCCGGCACGCTCGATCGCGGCGACGATGAGATCGAGCGCCTGCTGCGGTGTCTCGAGTGGCGGCGCGTATCCGCCTTCATCGCCGACGAGCGCCGGGAGTTTGCGCTCGTGCAAGATCACACCGATCGTATGGAATACCTCAGCCCCGTAGCGTATCGCCTCGCTCAGCGCAGGCGCGCCGAGCGGAACGATCATGCACTCCTGAAACTGTAACGCTCCCTCGGCATGCTTTCCGCCGTTGATGACGTTCATCATCGGTACCGGCAACGTCGCTGCCGACGGACCGCCGAGGTAGCGAAAGAGCGGGAGCGAGAGCGACGCAGCGGCAGCCCTCGCAACCGCCATCGAGACGCCGAGTACAGCGTTCGCGCCGAGGCGTTCTTTATTCGGCGTTCCGTCGAGCTCGATCAGCCGTGTGTCGATCTCGCGTTGCGCGGTTGCGTCGAGTCCCTCGATCGCAGGGCCGAGCACCTCGTTCACTGCCTGCACCGCCGTGCGCACGCCCTTTCCGCCGTAACGCTTCGGGTCGCCGTCGCGTTTCTCGACGGCTTCGAGCGCGCCGGTCGAGGCGCCCGACGGCACCATCGCCTCCTCGACGGCGCCGAA
>JASHTE010000102.1 GCA_030040695.1 Vulcanimicrobiota bacterium
CCGCAACGACGATCAGCAGTTGATCGGGCGCGGTACCTCCACGCAAGAGCGCACGCGGCTCCTGCTCGAGTCCTTTAGCGAGCACTGCGACCTCAAACGTGTCTCCGTCGGCGGACCGGTCTTCGACATTCCGAAGCTGCGCTGGCTCTGCGGGCAGTGGATCCGGCGGCAGACGCCGTCGCAGTTCTTGCAGCTGCTCGGCGAATGGGGTTACGAGTGGCCGCGAGCGATTCCACCCGAGCAGAGAGAGCACGTCGCGCGCATCGCCATGGAGCGCATCGAAGTCCTCTCCGATTTTGCCCCGCTCGTCGAGTTTCTCGTGGAAGCTCCCGATGTGACGCGGCATGACATGGCGCTCGAGAAGCTCTCCGAAGCGCAGGTGCGCGTTGGTTTGGAGGGCGCGATGAAGGCGCTGCTACCGCTCGACGGCGTTTCGTGGAACGAGGCGGCAATAGGCGAGGCTCTGAAGAAGTCCGCTGCCGACATGGGCTTCAAGTTGAAGGACATCGTGCGCGCGTTCTACATAGCCGTTACCGGCAAGCCCACGTCCTTGCCGCTCTTTGACGGTATGGAGATGTTGGGGAAGGAAGAGTCGCTGCGCCGCTTCGAGATTGCGCTGGAGAAGCTGCATTGACGGTGCGCGCCGTCGTTCTCGCAGCAGGGAAAGGCACGCGCATGAAGAGCGCGCGGGCGAAGGTCTTTCACGAGCTCTGCGGCCGCCCGATGCTGTGGTGGGTGCTGCGCGCTCTGCGCGAAGCGCGCATCGAGGAGATCGTCGTCGTCGCCGCTCCCGAGATGGGCGAGGAGCTGCAGGCATTCTCGGGAGTCAAGGCGGTCGTGCAGCAGAAGCAGCTCGGCACTGGGCATGCATTGCGAGTTGCGCTCGAGGCGATGGAGCCGAAAAACGAGGCAACGGTGCTCGTCACGAACGGCGACATGCCGCTCGTGACACCGGAGGTCTTCCTCTCCGTGCTGCAGGCGCGCGGTTCGGGATCGATGTCGCTCGTCACGGTGCGCACCGGAACGGATTCCAACTTCGGACGAGTAGTGCGGCACGGCGATCGCGTCGAGCGGATCGTAGAGGTGCGCGACGCGACGAGCGACGAGCTCGAGATCGAGGAGAGCAACGCCGGCATCTACGCCATCGACGAGGCGAAGGCACGGAAAGCCGTAGCGCAACTCCGCAGCGAGAACGCGCAGCGCGAGTTCTACCTAACCGATACGGTGGAGTTGCTCGCAGGCGCGGGGGAGCGCGTCTACCCGCTGCTCTACCGTGAGGGCGGCGACCTTCTCGGTATTAACGATCGCGTGGAGCTCGCGCAAGCGCGCTCGCGCATGAACGCGCGTCTCTGCGCGCAGTACATGCGCCGCGGCGTTACGATCATCGATCCCGCCCTAACGTACCTCGAGCCGGAGCTCGAGATCGGACGCGACACGGTGCTGTATCCGAACACCTCGATCGGCAGGCTTTCGCGGATCGGCGAAGGCTGCGCGATCGGTCCGAACGCGCGGCTCTCCAATGCGCGGATCGGCGACCGCGCCGAGGTACGAGAGAGCGTCATTCTCGATAGCACGATCGGCGACGACGTGCACATCGGCCCGTTTGCGCACGTACGCGGCGACTCGGTGCTCGCGAGCGAGGTGCGCATCGGCAACTTCGTCGAGCTCAAAAACGCGCAGCTCGCACAGGGCGCGAAGGCTGCGCACCTGAGCTACATCGGCGATGCGAGCGTCGGTGAGGAGGCGAACATCGGCGCCGGGACGATCACCTGTAACTTCGACGGCAAACGGAAGAATCGCACGAAGATCGGCAAGCGTGCGATGATCGGCTCGAACTCTTCGCTCGTTGCGCCGGTGGAGATCGGCGATGATGCGCTCACCGGCGCGGGCTCCGTCGTCACGAAGAACGTCGGCGACGGCGAGCGCGTCGCCGGAAATCCGGCCCGGCCTCTTCCGAAAAAACGGTCCTAGAGGTCTCGCGCGCGGGCACCTCCGCAGGTAGAGTGGAGGAGCTCTTCTCGGCTTTGGTCGCGGCGGCACGCCGTTCGAGCGAGGCCGTTCTCACGACACTCGAGGTCGCGACGCGCGCGGCAGAGCCGGCGATCGACGCCGCGCTGTTCTTTGCAAGCAACGGCAGCGAGCTTTCCTGCCGGTTCGCACGCGGCGCGCGCACGGAACACTTTCGCGAGCTGCGTATCGTGGGCGACTCGAAGGCGCTCCCCGCTCGCGCGGCGCTGATCGGCATACCGGTGACACTCGAACGCAGTGTACGCCGCGTCATTCCCTCGGATCGCGCGGCAGTTGCCGTACCGATGATTTCCGACCGTCGAGTACAGGGCGTCTGGTACGCGGGTACGAGCGTCATGAAGCGTCTGACGAACGTCGACGGGATCGCGCGACTCGTCAGCATCGCGACCGAGCCGTACCTACTTGCACTCGAGCGCGAGGCGGATCGAAACGAGGCGATCTTCGATGCGCTTACCGGCGTGTTGACGCCGCGCGCCTTTCGCCGCCTCCTCCACGAGCTTGTTGCGAGCGCCAGCGAGCCGGTCATCTCCCTCTGGTTCGTCGATACCGACCGTTTCAAGTCGATTAACGACGAGTACGGTCACGCCGCGGGCGATGTCGTCTTACAGCGCATGGCCTCGTTGCTGCGCGCGTATGCCGTGCCGGAACGCGATGCCGTCGGGCGCAAAGGAGGCGACGAGTTCTGCATGCTCGTGCGGGGACCCCAGAAGCTGCGGGCGATCGAGCGCGCGCGCCGCTTCTGCGACTCCGTTCGTGCCGCCGACTTCGGCCTGCCGGTGCGGCTCACGGCCTCGGTCGGCGTCGCAGCGTTCCCGTTCGACGCCCGTGACGCAGCGGCGTTGCTCGAGGCGGCCGATGCGGCGATGTACCATGCGAAGCGCTCGGGGAGGGACCGCGTCGCGTACGCCGTCGAAGGCGCCGGCTTCGCTCTCTATGAATAGAGTTGCGCAATGGCTCCCGCACTCATGCTTGCGGCCGTCGTGGCGGACACGCTCGATCGGCACGTCGACGCGCTCACCACGACGCAGCTGCTCTCGCAGCCGATCGCGACGCTCGTCGACCTGCAGCGGCAAGCAGCCGGCGCACGGTTGATCGCACTCGAGGCGCCGGGGTGGCTCATCGGGATTTTTCTCGAGGCGCTTGCGCTCTTTTGGTTCTGGCGTTCGGGAAGCGCCGCGCGCTGGCGCGACGCGGTTCGGCGGCGCCTGCACAACGAAAACGCGGTGCGGTTTACGTTCGGGGCAACGCTCGCGCTGATCGCGCGCATCGCGGCGATCGTTCCCGCCTTCTACCTTTGGCGCGTGGAGCGCGTCATGGAGCTGGCGCAGGCGCTCACCCGCGTCTGGCTCTACGAGTACGTGCTCGGAACGATTCTCGGGATGCTCATCGCCGGATGCATCGCCGCCGTCATTCTCTGGCTTGTCGATCGGACGCACCAGTGGTATCTCTACGCGATTGCGGGTATCCTTGCGATTTCGCTCGTCGCCACGCTCTTGAATCCGTATCTCGCGCTCTTCGATCGCTACGAGCCGCTGCCCACTGCGACAGCGAGAGCGGTGCATGCCTTTGCCTCCACGGTCGGCTACGGCGGTGTCGCTGTTCTCGTTGAGCACCGTCTCGACGGAATTCCGGTTGAGGCTGCGTCGACGCAGGGGATGGGCGCGACGCAACGCATCGTGCTCGCCCAATCGGTCGTCGGAGCATCGACTCCGGGCGAGATTGAGTTCTACATTGCCGATGAAATCGCGAGGCTCAACGATCACGATCCGCTGCGGCTCGCACTCATCGACGCACTTATCGTCATCGTGGGTGCCGCGATTGCCGTCGTCATTGCCGATCGCCTCGGGTTTCGCCGCGACGACGATCCGGTTTCGAGATTGGCCCTAGCGGGTGCGCTGCTTGCGCTCCTCTACGTCGTCGCCGTGCCGATCGATCACGCCGCCGTCGCGTCGCTGCAGCTGCGCGCCGACCGCGAGGCCATCGCGATGGCGCACGATCGAGCCTCGGCGCTGCGCGCGTTCGTGCGCGCGGGGGACGAGCGCATCGAACAGGTCTGCCCAACCGCACCCGGCCGTCTCTTCTTGTATCGGACGCCGCCGCTCGGAGCGCGCGCCGCCGCACTCGGCTTCACGAGCGGCTGTCCGTCGTAATCTGCCACGTATTCGCGAAGCGCATCGCGGCGTCGATGCCTTCGTCGAGCCAGCGCTGCACGCCGTCGGCCGCCGCGGCGATGACGGAGGGCAGCTCCGCCTGTTCGCGCTTGTCGAACGGCGTAAGCACGTGATCGACGGCGTCCTCTCTCGGGCGCCCTACGCCGATGCGTAAGCGCGGGAAACCCTCGCCGATGGTCGCGATGATCGAACGCAGGCCGTTGTGACCGCCATGGCCGCCGAACGGGCGCATTCGTAGCCTACCAAAATCGAGATCGAGATCATCGCAAACGACGAGCACGCTCTCCGGCGGCGTGCGATACCACGAGGAGATCAAGCGCACCGGTGTGCCGCTCAAATTCATGAACGAGGTCGGCTCGACGAGCACGAGCGCGCGTGCCGAGTCGTATGCTTGGCGCGCCGAATCTTTGTTCTTCCACTTCTCGGTGCCCAAGCGCCGTGCCAGCTCGTCGACGACCATGTACCCGAGATTGTGACGCGTTCGCTCGTACTCGCGGCCCGGATTGCCGAGACCGACGATCATGCGCGGCGCCGCCCGCGAGCGCCTGCGCTGGAGACTCCCTAAGATTCGGAAGAGCCTTCCTCCTCGGTCTTTTCCTTCTCCGCTTCGCCGATGACTTCGGGTTGCACCACCTCTGCCGGGGCCGTGGCAGCTTCCTCGAGCTCGTGCGCAGTTCTCGACGGCTCGATCGCGATGATCACCGTGTCGGCGGCAGTGAGCAGCGTAAAGCCGTTCGGCAACCTGATGTCGGAGGCGACGACGTGTTCGTGGATACCGAGCTCGTGGACGTCGACGTCGAGCTGCGACGGCAGTGACTCAACCGGGCCCTCGATCTCGATCTCGTGGACGAGCACGTCCATGACGCCGCCGAAGTCGCGTACGCCGCGTGCCGTTCCCACGGGGACGACGCGCACGCGAGTCCGCACCGACTCGTGCGCGGAGACGCGAAGCAGGTCGGCGTGAATGATGCGATGCGACACGGGATCGCGTTGAATCGCGCGCACGAGAGCCGTGTCCTTCGTCTTTCCGTCGTCGGTGAGCGTGATCATACCGCTGCGTCCGCCGCGTTGCAGGAGCTCCTCGAAGGCGCGTCCGTCAGCCGCTAGGCTCTCCGGCACGCTCCCGTGACCGTAGAGCACGAGTGGAATCTTGCCGGCGCCGCGCAGGCTGCGCGCGCCGCTCGTTCCAATGCGCGAACGCTGCTCCACTTGGAGTTTCAAATCTTTCGAGCTCAAGGAGTAACTGCTTTCTAAACGGCTGCCGGCTCCGGCGCCGCGATGTCAAAAGGGGAGATGTCGTCGCCGAAGAGTTCGGAGACAGAGCGATTCGTGGTGATACGCGAGATCGCATCGGCGAACGTCTGCGCGATCGAGAGCTGGATGAACTTGGGATGCCCTTCGAGGTTCGGAAACGGAAGCGTGTTCGTGACGATGATCCGCTCGATTTCAGAGCTCTCGAGCACGTCGATTGCCTCGCCTGCGAAGATGCCGTGCGTCGCGACCGTGTACACTTGCGTCGCCCCGCGCCGTCGAATCGCTTGGGCCGCCTTGTCGAGCGTTCCGCCGGTCGAGATCATGTCGTCGACGATGATGGCCGCGCGCCCTTCGACGTCGCCGACGATCTCGGCCACTTCGTTCACGTCGGGCTCGGGGCGGCGCTTGAAGACGATCGCGAGCGAGCAGTTCAGGCGCTTCGCGAAGATTTCGGCGCGGTGCACGCCGCCTGCGTCGGGAGAGACGACCACGATCCGATCGTCGCAGAGCCCTTCCTTCTTCAAGTAGTTACAGAGGGTCGGCATCGCCATCAGATTGTCGACGGGGATATCGAAGAATCCCTGGATTTGCGCCGCATGCAGATCCATCGTCACGACGCGCTTCGCGCCCGTGACCTTGAGGATGTTCGCCATCACCTTGGCGGAGATGGGCTCGCGGCCTTTCGTCTTCTTGTCTTGCTTTGCGTAACCGTAGTATGGAATCACCGCCGTGATGCGCGAAGCCGACGCGCGGCGCAGCGCGTCGATCATGAGGAGCGCCTCCATCACCGCGTCATTGACACCGTTGCCGTTGGGAGCCTTGCAGATCGACTGAATGACGAAGACCTCGCGGCCGCGCACGTTCTCTTGGATCTCGACGCGCGTCTCTTCGTTCTTGAACTTCGAGACGAGTGCTTTGCCGAGATTGACCTTCAGGCGCTTGGCAATTTCCTCGGCGAGCGCTCGATTCGAGCTTCCGCTGAAGAGCAGTGGGCTAGACGACAAGGCGGCCCTCCCGAGGTTCCCGTAACATGCGACTCCCGAGGGTTCGGTTCGGGGGGCGGCGCACCTTGCTCGCATGCCCCGGTTCGAACTGATCGTGCCCTACGAGCTCGCAGGCGATCAGCCAAAGGCGACCCACGCTCTCGCTGAAGGCCTTCTGCGTGGTGACCGCGCCCAGACGCTGCTCGGCGTCACAGGCAGCGGTAAGACCCTTGCGATGGCCCGCGTCGTCGAGCTCGTGCAGAAACCAACACTCGTGCTCTGCCACAACAAGACGCTCGCGGCGCAGCTCTGTGCCGAGTTTCGCGAGTTCTTTCCGAAGAACTCCGTCGAGTACTTCGTCTCCTACTTCGACTACTATCAACCGGAGGCGTACGTGCCCTCGACCGACACGTATATCGAGAAGGATAGCTCGATCAACGACGAGATCGAGCGGCTGCGTCACTCCGCGACACAGGCGATTCTCACGCGGCCGGACACGCTCGTCGTCGCCTCGGTGTCGTGCATTTACGGCTTGGGCTCACCCTCCGACTACGTCGAGATGTCGGCGAAGGTGCGCGTCGGCGACGAGCTCGACCGGGATGAGCTGCTGCGCAAGCTCGTGGACATGCAATACCGGCGCAACGACATCAACCTCGTGCGGGGCAAGTTCCGCCTGCGTGGCGATACGCTGACGATCCATCCGGCTTACGACGACGTGGCGCTGCGCATCGACTTCTGGGGTGACACGGTCGAGGGTATCACGGAGCTGGATCCGTTGACCGGGGAGGTGCTGGGCGAGAAGGAGCGGGCCGACATCTATCCGGCGAAACACTTCGTCACCTCAG
>JASHTE010000103.1 GCA_030040695.1 Vulcanimicrobiota bacterium
GCCCTCCGCCTCCTGAGCAAGCCCCAGTGTTCTCCACAGCATGCTGCGCTTCGGCGATGCGACGAGCCCCTGCCGCGCCTCCGCGACCGCCTCAGCATAGCGATGCTGCAGATAGGCAACCGAGGCCAGCCACGATGTCGTTGCGATCGAGAGCGGATCGAGCTGCTGCGCCGTCTGAAGCTCTGCCTTGGCTTCGCCGATACGGCCTTGCGCAAAGAGTGCGAGGCCGTACCACTCGTGCGCATCGGCGTCATTCGGCGCCAGCGCGACCGCGCCGGCCAGCAGGCGGAGTGCCTCGTCATTACGATGCGCGTCGCGCGCGAGCAGCCCGAGTACAGCTTGCGCCAAGCCGCAACGGGGATCGAGCGTAAGCGCGTGCTCCGCGTCCGTCACTGCCTGCACGCGCTCGCGGTGGACCGGACCATAACGGTTATCAGCCATCAGCGCGTATGCTCGTGCCCGCGCGGCATAAGCACACGCATCCATCGGAGCCGCGGCGATAGCGCGCGAAAAGAACAGGATCGCTCTCTTCATCCCGTTTTGCGAACGCATCTCCAAGAAGAAGTTCCCGATCGTCAGGAGTTGCGTTTCAGTGCTCACCGTCGGTGCGGACCGCTCTCGCGATGTGGCATATGCGTAGCTCCCGAGGCCGAGGAGGAGCGCCGCTGCAACCGAGGCGGCAACGAGCCGGCGACGCCGCGGTCGCGGTATCGTCGTACCTTCGGCCGTGTGCACCGGCAACGTGAACCGGTAGCCGCGCCGAGCTATCGTCTGGATTGCGTTGCCGCAACGATGAGCTCGCAGGAGCTTGCGCAGGACATAAATGTTTTGGGCAAGGTTCGCCTCTTCGACGTAGCCCTCGGGCCACACGCGTTCGAGGAGCGCGCGCTTAGAGAGAATTCCCCCCGGGTGCTCGACGAGCGCGAGCAGCGTTTCAACGACCTTTGGGCCGAGCGCAATTGGGGCGCCGTCGCAGTTGAGCAAGAGCGGCTCTGCATCGAGCCGGAATGGACCGAACTCGTAGACGACCATGCGCTAGCATTCGTGGTTCCGGCGCCCGAGGACTGCCATGCACCATGACTTCCGGCCCAATTTTGCGCCGGGCCTCGGGGAGAACGAGGGGACTCCGCCTCGAGCGCGCCCAATACCCGCGGTCCGGGGCACCATAGTCATGGAAACAAAAAAGCGTTTCGATATGGGCCACGTTAAGACGTGGCTCTCGGTGAACGCCATCGTGATTGCGGTAGCGATCATCTTGCTGCTGCTTTTTGGAGCGTTCCTCCGTCTCGAGCTGCACCCGCTCGAGCTCGGTGCAGCGGTTTTTGCAGCAATTCTGGCTTCGGTTGCCGCGTTCGCGGTTGCCGTGCTCGGCGTCCTCGTGGCGCTGCGGCGGCTCGACGTCACCGTGCGCGGAATCCTCGGAGAGGTAGCCGGAGCACGCGAGCACGCCGAGGCGGACCTAGCGGGAACGCGAGAGCGCGCAGAGAGCTCGATTCGCGCTGCGCAAGACGCCGTTCAGAGCAAGACCGACAGCGCAGCGCTCTTCGAGCGGTTGCGCTTCACCCAGATGCTGCTCGACGGTCGCGACGTACGCGAGCCGGCCGAGTGGCTCGACAATCTATTTCTGAACAACGGCGGCGACATTCGAAAGATTCGCGACGAGCTCAAGCGCGATCTCGTCTTTGGAAACATCGACGCGACACGCAACGCCCTCGCAATCTATAACGCGATCGCCGCTATCGCAGAATACTACTACTCGAACCTCGTCGTCCCGGAGGTCATCCTCTCGCGCATGGCGGTACGCGCGCAACTTGCGGGATTCTACTTCGGACCCGCATTCAGCGCGCTCGGCATGATCAACCGCACAACCTCGCACAACGTGCAACGCTTCCTCAACGATACCAAGGCATATACGCAGAAGAACGAGCCATGGCTCGAGCAACTCGTGCCCGAGTTCTACCAGGAAGCGGAGGCCCAGAAGGGTGCGGGCTTCCCGGCCCCAAGCTCCAGCGAGACGATCGACAAGGTTTCGCAGTTCAAGCAGTCAATCGGCGGATCCGGCTGACGTAGCGACTGCGCGGCGCAGCGCAAAAGCGGCGAAACCGGCGCAGAGCAGCATCGCGATGAAGAGGCTGGACCAGCGATTGGGATTTCCCGGCTCGCCCCAGGACGGTAGGCAGCTTGGGATGTGGAGCGCGATGACCCACACACCGAACATTGCAGCGAGTGCCGCCGCGACCGCGTGCGATTTGATGTCAAACGCAATGCCGATACCGCAGACGATCATGAGCGCTCCAAAGACGGCAACCCAGAACGCGTGCCACGGTAGCCATGAGGGAACGATCGTGGCGATCGCCGTGAGAGCGAGGAAGTGGTCGATGCCGAAGACGACGAGACTCAATGCGACGGCGTAGCGTGCGATTGCCGCCGCCGTAACGCCGATCGCCCCGTCGGAAAGAAGCCACGCAAGGCCGGCAATCGCAAGCGGTTCGAAGAGCCGCGTGCGCAGATTCATGTCGCGAACATGGAGTGCGTAGCGCGGTGCGTCCCATAGCATCGCCGAACAGAAGAGGAGAGCTCCGAGAGCAATCACCGCAGGGCGCCTCGTCGGCGAAGCAAGGAGACCGATGCCGCAGAGCATCCAAAGAGTGCCGCAGAGGTCACCGAGCCGCGCGCTCGGCGCCCACGGAATGACCGGCACGACTCCCGACACCGTTGTATACCGACCGTGAAAGAGCGGTACCGCAACGGTAAGGATGCCGACGGCAATCACGCTCAGCGCAAACAGGGTCTGTGCTACATCTCGGAGGCGCCTCACGGAAGCGTTCGGTTTGGGAGCGCAGGGCCCTCGCATCACTGCCGAGCCCTGCGCTGTCGTTGTCTTTCGTTAGATGTGGATCTGCGCTTGCAGGTAGAGATTAAACGGAAGGTATCCGTTGAAGACGTCGCTGGCAGATGGTGTATACGATTCCTCTTCCCATGGATACGGCGTCACGTAGTTCGCTGCCTTGTCGTACGGGCTCGTGCCGTTGTACCAGCCGGCTCCGTTGTACAGCCCGTTCGGGAAGTACGCGCAGACGTACGGACTCGGTGCATAGGCCGGCGTCCACGGCTCCGACGAGCCGCCGAAGCACGTATGCCATAGATCCGTTGCCGTCAGCGTGAGCTTGACGTGCGGGAAGTCGTAACTCACCTGCAAGTTTGCGATGGCGATGTTCGGTTCAGTGTACTCACCCGGCGACGCAAACGTCCCGGTTTGAGGATTGGGAACTGCAAGGTACCCGTACGGACCCGCGCCGTACCCCGCGGTTGTGTAATCGCAGTACAAACCGTTGGCATCCGGGACGGCGTTCACGGTTTGGTTGTATTCGCAGTCGCGCGGATCGACGCCGTTGACGTCGAGCGGACTCCCGTACGGCGTGCCGGACTGAATTTGAATCGAAGGCGTGATCGCGAATCGATCGTGCCGCCAGTTCAGCACGAGCGCCGTGACATACGGGGAGTTGTACCAGTCGGAGAAGTTCTCGTCCGAAGCAGCCGATAGTCCGATCAAGCCCTGCGGATACCAGCCGTTCTGGTTGAGTAGCGTCTGCGGCGAGTCATTGTAGTATGGGTTCTCGATCACCGAGCATGGCGCTCCACCGAACGTGCTACATGACGGGTCTACCGGTGCCGCGCACGAGGCCGCTGCGCCGTCCTCGTAGCACTCTGACCCGCCTCCCGCCTTCGTCAGTTTGTTGAAGGCGCTGATGACGGTGTTCATCTGTTCGATCTGGTTCTGGCCGAGCAGCGGCTGGTACTGAACGAGCGACTGCGTGTACGTGAACGACAGCATCGCCGCCAGCCCGTTGGCGCTGAAGTCCCCGTCCTGGAGCGAGAACTCGACGCCATAGTTCTTGCCGCGTCCAATCGGATATTGCGTCACGTAGCTTTCGCCGATGAGACTGTCTTGGAGATAGTTCGACGTCGCCGTGTAGAAGGGAGCGATCTTTACGCTGATGTCCGTCCCGCGGAAGCGATGCTCGAACGACCCCGTATATTGTGCCGAGGTCATGTTTGGAATCTCGTGCTCCGGTGACCAGAAACCCTGATTGAGGAAATCCGCCCACGTTTGTGACGCGAGCGATCCGCCGCCGTAGAACAGGTACTGGTCGGATGCCGAGAGCGCCGGCTGCGCGTACCGTCCCGCGGAGAACGTCCAAACCGTGTTTGGATCCTGCGTATACGTGAAGCCGAAGCGCGGTTGCCAATCGTAGGTCGTATATTGGTTCCCGGTCGAGTTTGCGTCGGTGAAGAGCGGTGCCCCATTTTGGCCGTTCGGGTGCACGTAACCACCTGGGCAGGTCGTCGTGTAGTCGACCTCCGGCGGCGGAAACTCGCCTGGGAGGACCGGGTACGTCAGGACGCCGAGCGTCGGATTCCAGCAGACGTCGTTTTGGATGATCTGCGCCTCGAAGTTATCCGCCGCACCGACGCCGTTTGCGAGGTTCTCCGTGAAGTCGTCGTAGCGCAATGCCACGTCGAACAGCCATTTGTCGTTCGGGCGGAACTGGTCGTGTAGGGAGAAGTTCCAAAAGAGCGGCCGGACGCTGTTGTAGTCAGCCTGGGCGTCACCGTTCCAAAGGGTTTCGTACTGCGCCCCCGCCGCAGCCGCGGCGCCGGAGACCGGTGGGAAGCCCGCCACTCCCGGCGTGCCGGTGCCGTAGTACATCGCCTCAGAGGTTTCGCCCGAACCATAACCGGCTTCGTAGCACGGCATCGACGTCATCGTGCCGGGGTTCCAGCACGTATACGCTCCACCGCTCTCCGAGACGAGGCCGATCTCGCTCCCACCACCTTCATACGCGTCCTCGACGTGATTGTAATAGCGAATCGTCCCCGCGGTCTCGATATTGCCCTCGAACGAGACGAGGTTCGTGTCCGTGATCTGGTTCGAGTAGGCGAAGGATCCGCCGACCGTATGCGTGCTCAGCTCGTAGTCGGATGCGAGGCCGAACGGACTGAAGATGTCATACGTCACCGCCGCGAGCGGATCGTTCTCGAACCAATCACTGTACATCGAGTATGCGAAAATGCGCATGTACGAGGTATCGCCGAACGGATGCGTCCACTGCAGTTTCAGCGCGCTGACGTCGTTGTAGTTGCTGGCATAGTCGTCGTCGTCCGAGGGGATAAAGCAGGAGTCGCCTGTCGTGTAGATCGTCCCGGCGCATCCGTTTGCGAAGGCCGATGCGGCCACGCTCGGCATTCCGTAGAACTGCGGTTTGAGCGGAACACCGCCCGGATCGACGTTCGTGCCGAAGGGCAGATTGTAGTTATAGGATTCCATGTACGGCACTTGTCCGAACCCCGTCGTGGAGTTGATACATCCCGCCGTCCCGGAGAGATTCTCGCAGAACCCGGTGAGGAAAGAGTTCACATAGCCAAAGCCCAAGTAGCTCTGGCCCTCCGTATATCCGGGTCCGGCTGCATCGATCGCTTGGTATGGCAGCGTCTGCATCATGGAGTCCCACCAGAGCGCCTGGATGTCGTCGCGCTGGCCGTCGGCACGTGGTATGCCGAAGTGCAGGTTGATCACGTTCTCGCGATCGTTGATGCCCTGCACATTCCCAAAGAGATCCCAGCCATACATCTCGCAACCAACCGCTCCGGTCGTCATCGGCGGGCCGACTTGCGTTCCCGTGCAGTTGTCGTAGACGCCTTTATCCGACGGCGTCTCTACGGTGAAGAACGCTCCCTGAATCGGCTGATAGGGCTCGCCGGGTTCCACGTAACTCGCGCCGTTGTTGTTATCGATGAACCGGAACTGCTGGTCGTAGCCGCTGATACCGACGTAGTACGAGAAGTTGCGATCAGGCGTCGCGCCTCCGACCTCGAGCTCCGCCTCGTGCCAGAACGCCTCCGAAGCCGTGCCGAGCGTTAGGTTCGCATAGCCGGGATAGGTTCCGGTCTTGATGACGTTGTTGATGAAGCCGGAGACGCCGTTCGACGTGATGTCGGACGGACCACCACCAGTATAGATTTGCAGCTCTTGCAGGCCCAGGTTCGACTCGGTGGAGGATGGATAGTTGTCGAAAGCGCGGTTGACCGGAATGCCTTCGACTTCGAACGAGGTGAAGAACGGGTTCTCACCGTGGACCACGACGGCCTGATCCCAACCCATCTCACTGGTTCCGAGGAAGACGCCTGGGACGGCGGCGATCGCCGAGTAGGCGCTATTCAAGTTTCCGCCGCCACCCAGCGCGGCCGCGGCCGCCTGTTGCGCCGGTGTCACGTTGTAAATGTCGCCGGAGACGCCGGGTTTTACTAAGTTTGCTGCCGTCCCCGTGACGTGCGCGATCACCTTGATCGCGCGCGGCGCAATGAGAACGACCTGCTGCGTCTGATCGGCAAAGACGGTATTGCCCGCAAGCGACGTCGTCTGGTAACCATCCTTCGTGACGGTCAGCGTGTACGTGTCGGGCTGAAGCACGAGAAACACAAAGTGTCCCCGCGCATCCGTCGTCGCGGTTGCCGTCTGCGACGGCGAGATCGCCTCGACCGTTGCTCCGGCTATAGGCGCTCCCGTGTCATCGTGGACGATACCTGCGATACCACCGGTGGTTGCTGCCAGTGCCCATGTTCCCTGGAACAGGAAAGCCACCGAGAGAATCGCGGCAAGTGCCACGCGACGGAGGGCTCGAATTGATCGATTCATCTATACAACCCCTTCGCTTGGTTTGCTGTGCATAAGAATGCAGCCGCCCACCCGGCGCGCGAGTGCACTCTTGCTTACCGTACTCTGCGCACTCCGGTGCGTCTCGTAAAATCATACGCGCGCAAGTACAATCACACGCGCACCGTGAGAAAGAAGGCCGCGAACGTTGCTCGCAGCCTTCCTTGAGGGTCTAGGTAATGCGTTCTAGACGCTCTTCAGGCTACTCGTTCCTCAGCGCTCTGTCTCGCAAAAATGCGTCGGTGTTGCGGAAGAACGAATGAAAAAGGGCGTCGCTGAGTACATTTCGACCGAAGCTTTGTACAAATCGATGCTCTCTGCTGCGCCGAGCGAGGGGAAGACGAGGGCCCCTTGGAATCATTCCAAACCCTCATGGAGAGATTCACGAAGAGTCCGGGCAACGAGGTCATGCAGTATTCCGTTAGGGCGACAAGCGACGGTCGCATGTGGAACGGCCTCGACGCTTTTACCTGCGATTGTTTCGGTGGAACCGTCGAGCGCCCACCGTCGACGACGTATCGAGTCGCCATGCACTTGAGCCGTCCGATCACCGCAACCTGCACGATCGGCGGCCCGGCGGTTCGAAGCCTCATCGGGCCGGGAACGCTCGATATTATCCCGCTCGGCTATCCGGCTTCATGGATCGACGAGGGACCTGCGCGAGTCGTCAGCGCCAACATGAGCCCTGCCTTCGTGCGCTCTGCCGCGGAGGAGATCGGCGTCAACCCGGATACGATCGCGATCGCGCCGCGTGTGCACGTGAACGATCCCATTCTCGAGCACTTGAGCTGGACGCTCGCCGCGGAGCTCGAAGAGCGAGACCGGCATGACGCCTTTTTCGCCGAAAGTCTCGCGAACGCCATGGCGATCCATCTCCTGCGCCGGTACTCGGTGGCACGAACGGTGCGCCTGCAGCAGCGCCTCTCGCGAAGGCAACTTGACGCCGTCGTCGAGCATGTCAACGAGAATCTTGCCTCAGATCTTTCTCTCTCGCAGCTCGCCAATGTCGCCGGCGTGAGCACGTCGTACTTCACCGTCCTTTTCAAGCGCGCGACCGGTGTCTCCGTACACCAATACGTGATGCGCTGCCGCATCGACCATGCGATGCGCATGCTCGCCCGCGGTGACGCTCGGCTCGCTGAAGTGGCGCACGATACCGGCTTCACCGACCAGAGCCACATGGCCCGATGCATGCGCCGCCTCGTCGGCACGACGCCTGCTGCATTCTCTCGGGAGTTCCGCGAGCAAGCATAAGGTTCTCCCGTCGTCTCCTCCGTTTATCCAAGACGAGACGTTGCCGGCGGCTCCATGATGGGCGCACGATGCCACCCGTCCATGCGAAACTACTCCAACGAGCGGGCCTCGCGCTCGCAACGCTCGTGCTCGTTCCAATCTGCGCTCCAGCGCAGCTCGCCATCGACAGCATCGGCATCCCGTCCTTCGACGGCAACACCGGTTGGATCAACTCCGCGCCGTTGACGCCCGACGACGTGCGCGGGAAGACCGTGCTCGTCGATTTCTTCGAGTATACCTGCTTGAACTGCCTACGCACGTTGCCGTATCTACGCGAGTGGTACAGGAGATATCACAAGTACGGGTTCGAGATCGTGAGCGTACAGACGCCCGAGTTTCATTTCTCCGGAGCGTCGGGCAACGTCGAGGCAGCGGCGCGACGTTTGGGGATCACGTGGCCCATCGTCATCGACGCACACGACGCCATCTGGAATCGCTATCACGTCGACGGTTGGCCGCACGAGTTTCTCTTCGCGCCCAACGAACAGCTCGTCGAAAGCTTTTCCGGCGAGGGCGGTTACCCGGATACCGAGCGCAAGATCCAGCTCATCCTGAAGGTAACACAGCCGAGCCTCGACCTGCCGCCAATTATGGCGCTCTTACCGGAGGACAGCTACGACAAGCCCGGCGCGATCTGTTATCCGCAGACTCCGGAGCTGCTCGTTGGAAGACGAGCGATCGCCGATGCTCCCTCGCGAGATAGCGGCATGCAGGCGGAATACGTCGATCCGGGGGGCGCGCACAGAGATGGCGCAGTGTACTTACAGGGACTATGGAGTCTCACGAGCGAGGCGGCCGTCTCAGACTCCGCAAACGGGTACTTCGCAATATCCTATCACGCGGTGCAGGTTGACGTGATCATGAAGCCCGAGAGTGTGCCCGTTCGCGTCGACGCAACGCTCGACGGTAAGCCGATACCGCGACAGTTTGCCGGTAGCGACGTTCAGTACGACAGTGCCGGGAACTCATACATCGAGGTGGGTGAAGCGCGCGACTACGACGTCATCGGAGTCGGCGCCGCGTGGGCGCCGGAACGCGAGCTTCGGCTGTCGCCGCGCGCGCCGGGCATTGGGATTTACGACGTCGCGTTCGAATCATGCGAGGTGCCTGGCTCGCACTAGCGATACATTCCTCGCCGCAGGCTCCACGCTTGCGCATTCCATCCTTCACTGATGCCGTTGGGAGCGAAGCCGCGCAGACGCGGGCCAAGGACGTAGAGCATGCTCGTGTCAGCCAAGAACGCCGCGGGCTGGTCGCGCAACAGGAGTTGCTCGATCTCATCGTAGGCGCGCTTGCGAACGGCGCGGTCGAAGCTCGATAGCGCCACTTGCTGCAAGCTTTCCATGCGCTTCGAGCAGTAGCGCGTCACGTTGTCGCCGCCGGGCGGGATCGTGCTGCAAAGCCAAAGGGCGGAATCATCGGGGTCCGCCCCATCGGTCCAGGTGATGAGCGCGGTGTCGAAGGTGCCGCGGGCGAGCACGCCGCCGTCACCTGCGGCGGCGAAGAGCTGTGCGGCGGCATACGGCTTCAGCCGCAACTCGACGCCAACCGCGCGAAGCTGTTGCTGCAGCTCCTCGGCGAGCGCAAGCGAGCTCGCACTGCCCGCCGAGTACGCGAGCTCGAATGTGAGCATGCCGCGGCTCCAGCCGGCGGCACGCTGGAGTGATTCGCTCCGCGCCGGGTCGTAAGCCACGGGGCGCAGTCTCGGATCGAAGGCCCACGAGAAGGGAGTGAGGTCGCCCCGCGCCACGCGTGCAGTGCCGAATGCCGTACCACGAATGAGAGCGGCTCGGTCGATTGCAAATGAAAGCGCACGTCGAACGCGTACGTCGCGCAGCACCGGTCGAGAGGTGTTGAATGCGAGCTCCACCCAGGCGGGCGCCATCGCCTGATAGCCTACGATCCCGGGCTCTCCCACCATGAGATGATAGAAGAGGGGCGGGACCTCGACTGCAAGGTCGGCCGCGCTTGTGCGCATCATCGCCACCGTCGTCTGTGGATTTGAGACTACGTACAGAATGATGCGCGCGACTCGCGGTGCCCCGCGAAAGTAGGAGCGATTCGCACTCAGCACGATCTCGTCGCCGCGACGCCACGAGGCGAGGCGAAAGGGCCCGGTCCCGACCGGAGCAGCGTTGAACGCGACCTCGCCGAGATTCGAAGAACGTGAGAGCAGATGTTTCGGCAGAATCCGGTATGGAGTAGCGCTCTCGCTGAAAAACGTTTCGACGATCGGAGGAAAGAGTCGCCTCATATGAAGGACGACCGTATGCGCGTCGGGCGTCTCGATCGAAGCGACCTCGTCGTAGCCCTGCCGCGAGAGAACGGGATTGGCGCCGTCCATGATCGCTCGCCACGTGAACGCTACGTCGGCGCTCGTGAACGGAGCCCCGTCCTGCCAGAGAACGCCATGCCTG
>JASHTE010000104.1 GCA_030040695.1 Vulcanimicrobiota bacterium
ACGCGGTGGTGGTATCTCCATTCCCAATGCCCCGGTACCCACTGGTGGTACCAGCCGCAGCGCGGATACGCCACGGCCTGCGCGGAAGGAACGGCCATCGCTCCGAAGATGGTGAGGACGAACGTGAATAATGCCAAGTACTTCATGCGTGGTTTCTCCTTAGTGCGATGACGCGAGGATTCATATATACTTGGAAACGGCTTTTGCACGGTGATCGTGCTCGCGCTATGGGTCGCGACAACCGACCTTTAATCATTGTTTTAGCCTTCGCGCTCGTCGCTGCGAGCGCGCCCGGTACGCTGAAGCCGGCGCTGCACGGGGACTTCGATCACTACACGTTCGCGCTTACCTGGCAGCCGGGCATCTGCACGACTGACGGAGGTTGCCTGCCCGACCAACCGAGAGTGCCGCTGATCGGACTGCACGGCCTGTGGGCATCGCGCCCGCACGGCTTGATCGAGCAGGGCATTACCGATCCGCAGTGGTGGTCGAAGGGCTGCGATTACTACGTGCACAGCGACGCTTCACCGCCGCTTGGCGCTGCGTTACGCCAGAGCCTCGACGGTGTGATGCCGCACTTCGAGCACAGCCTGCTCACGCATGAATACGACAAACACGTGCAATGTTTCGGCTTCGATCCGACGACGTTCTTCTCGACGGAACTTGTGATGCGTGAAGCTCTCGTCGAGAGCGCTTTCGGGAAGTATCTCGTCGCGCGTGCAGGGCACGTCGTCACGCACGAGGCGGTGACGGCTCAGTTCGACTCGGCCTTTTCAACCCGGGCGAGCGCGTCGCTGCAACTGCAGTGCGAGCAAAATGATACGGGACAGGTGGTGCTGACGCAGCTCTGGGTGACGATTCGAGCGGATGCGGTCGCCGCATTCCCGCGTGCGGGGTCACTCATGGATGCGCCCACGAATCAAGACACCTGCCCCGCAAGTTTTCTCGTGCCGGCGTGGCCTTAAGCGGGGTTCTCTCCGTCGAGCCTCCGGCCGCGGGTTTCGGGAGCGAACGCTAGCGCAACGACGAAGCCTACAGCCGAAAGTGCCGCGCACGTACCCATCACCGCACCGACACCGTAGCGCGCGAGCGCAAGTGGGAGAGCGAAGGTCCCTGCAAAGGCTCCGATGCGACTGATACCGGCTGCAAAACCGGTCGCCGTAGCGCGGATCGGGGTTGGAAAGAGCTCGCACGGATAGATGAGCTCCAAGCCGGCAGCCGCGCCGATTCCAAGAGCGTATGCGACGAATACCGGCACGACGAGTGCAGGCGGCCCGACGACGAGCGCGACAAAGGCGAGGGTTGCGACGAGGAAGCCCGCGATGCACACCGCGCGCCTCCCGACGATGTCGAGAAGAGGCGTTGCGAGGAGCGATCCGACGAGGAAGGCGATCGTGATCGCCAGCGAGCCCAGCGGAGATCCGGCGCCGAGATGGAGCGACTGTAGAACGCTCGGCGCAAAGGTGTAGATCGCGAAGAGGGGGACGACTTGCAGCAGCCACATCGTCGCGACGAACGCAAGCGCGCCGCTGTACGGTCGCCGAACGAGCGCCGCGGCAGCGACCGGCCGCGCCGGCGGCGCGACGGTCACGTCGCCGAAGTAGCGGAGCGCAATTGCTCGCGCTTCATCGACCCTGCCCCGCGCCGCGAGCCAGCGCACGGATTCGGGCGCGCTCGAGCGCATCGCAAGACCTATGAGCGCCGGAACGGCGGCGCTCGCAAGGAGCCATCTCCAGCTGTCAGGCTGGCTGATGAGGACGTTTCCGACGGCGTAGGCGGAGCACGCCCCGAGAAACCACGTCACCTGCATGCTGTTCAGCGCCGCTCCTCTGCCGCGCGCCGGCACGAACTCAGAGAGCAACGCGGCGGCGATTGGGTAGTCGGCGCCGATCGCGATGCCGATGATGAAACGCAAAATGACAAGCTGGAGTGAGTCGGTCACGCCGGCTTGCAGGAGCGAGACGAGCGCGAAGACGGCGAGATCCGCCATCATGATGATGCGTCGCCCGAAGCGGTCGGTGAGCGGCCCGAAGATGACCGCGCCGGCGAGGATGCCGAGGAGCGTGCTCGCTCCAATCCACCCGGTCGTCAAAGGATCGAGATGAAAACGCAGCGTGAGCGAGGGAATCGCGAGGCCGATGCTGCTGAGAATGTATCCGTCGCAGAAGAGCCCGGCGTTCGCGTAGAGGAGAAGGCGGCGATGAAATGGTGAGACGCGGGCGTCGTCAATGAAGTTCATACGCACGCACCCTCCGCCGAACGATCTCCATTCGCTTCGGCGTCAGCGGATACGCATGGAGCGCGGCGACCGAGGCGAGCATACAAAGTCCGTTAATACCGAAGTAGGCCAAGAATAATCCTGTCCGAGCGCTCGGCGTATTCGTACCGCCGATCGTGTAGTGCGCGGCGGAGAGGGCCCAGAATCCGATGGCGCCGCCGAGAGCATTGGAGATTCGGATCGTGAGTCCGAGCACGGCTGCGTAGTTCGCGGCGTGATTCTCGTGCGTCCGAAGGTGATCGTAATCGACGAGGTCGCCGAGTACGGACCACGGGAAGAGGCTGTAGGTCCCTGCCAGGAGCGCTCCCCCGACGATCGACGTGATGATCGACGCCCAAAACGCTCCGACGAGTGCGAGGAGCAAGAACCACAGCGGAGGGCTCAGCACAGCGGAGATCCAGAGCGAGAGCGCCCAGGCTCGATCCTTTCCGATGCGATACGTGAGCGAGAGCCAGGGCTTTGTTGCGGCGATCGAAGCGATCGGAGTGATGATTCCCGCGATCGAGTACGCGGCCACGACGTGATACTCGCTCATGAAGGGGAGTGCGAGCGCCGAGACGACGATCGTTCCCGTGAACGAACAAAACATCGCAACGGCGACCTGTATGAACGGGACGTTCCGCATCATCCCGCCGACGAGCTTGCGAAGGTCTATCCGTTGCGGCGCGAGCCGATGCGGAGCCGGTGGTCCAAAGAAGGCCGCGATGAGCGCGCAGGCGAGGACGAGCAGTGTAACGACCTTTCCGATGCCGGCGATGACGTGATGATCGAGGAGATTCGTACCGCCAAAGAGCCCGGAGAGCGGTAACGAAAAGAGAGCGATGATCCCGACGTTCGTTGCGACCGAACGATAGGCACTGATGCGAGCGCGCTCCGCATAGTCGTCGGTCATCTCGGCGCCCCACGCGGCGTAAGGAATGTCGATAAGGCTGAAGCCGATGTAGGCAAGAGACGACGCGAGCCCAAAGTAGAGTGCTCCCGCGTTCGCCGGCGGCGTGTAGAGCACGTAGCAGGATATCGCCGTGATGAGACCGCCGACGACGATCCATGGCTTGCGCCGCCCGAACGGTGTTGCGATGCGATCGCTGGCATAGCCGACCACCTGGGCGCTGAGTGCGTACATGAGACGAGAAAGGAGGAGAGCCGTTCCAAAGGCAGCGAGCCCGCCAACTTTCCCAGCCGTGTACGTCGAAGGAAGGATGGCGATGACGGGCACGATCGCCATCTCGACCGCGGCAGCCGTCGTAGAGTACGCCAGCAGCGCGAGTGACGGGATTTTCAAAACGCGATAGCTTGACCGTTCGCGAACGTTGGAGAGGCCGCTTGGCACGTACCGTCGGCGGCTCGCTCGACCGCGACCCAAATCCCCTGCGCCAGGCGAATCTCGTCGGCACCGAGCTCGATGACGTCGAAGCCCGTCTCCGCGAGCAACGTTTCATCGAATGATCCCTTCACCACGCGAAGCCTCATCGAGCGTTCCGCGTTTCCCGGATCCGGGTAGAGCAGCGCTGGAGCGTCGATCGCCTCCTTGAGGTTCATTCCGAACGAGAGGACGTTGACCAGACTCTGTAACGTCTGCTGATGAAGTCCGGCTCCCATCGATCCAAAGGCTAAGAAAGGACGCTCGCCGTTGGCGACGAGCCCGACGCATGTCGGATCCGGAAGCCGTCCACCGGGCTGCGTTTGCGCAATCATCCCCTGCTGATGGGCGGCGGGATCGCCGATCGAGACACCGTCGACCATGATTGCCGTCTTGCCCCACAGAACCGCGTTGATGCTCTGGCAGAGTGCCGTGAGATTTCCAAAGCGATCCGCTGCCACGACGACGTCCGAATGGCTCGGGCGTGTCGCGACGCGGAACGGGAGCACGCCGGCGGCCATGCGCTCCCAAAGTTTCCGCGCGGTCTCCTTGTTCATTCGCGATTCCAGAGAGAGATCGAGACCCGGGTAGAGCGTCGCACGCACGTCAGGCGGCATGTACGAAAGCGGAATGGAGATGTTCGAGACGAGCGCGAGGCGCCGAAACGACTCGGCGGAGCGGGACCAGTGCCCAGGCGCGGTCAAATCACTCGCTTCTGCGAGGTTGAGCGCTTCGATGATGTGCGCGCCGCCGAGACCCGGCCCGCGTGTGGTCACGAGGCGGCGACCGCCGTACGTTCCCTCGACGGGCGTGTCCCAAATAACCTCGTAGGCCGCGAGATCTTCGACGGTCATCTTGCCGCCGTCGCGCTGAATCGCCGCTACCGCGTGCTCCGCCCACGCTCCGGAATACATGTACGCCGCACCGTCGCGTGCGATCGTTCGCAGTGTCCGAGCGAGCTGCGGCTGACGAAAACGGTCGCCAAGCCGATAGCGCGCTCCATCCGGCTTGAAGAAAATCGCGCGTGTCTCCGGCAGCCGTCTCAGATCGTTCTCGCGCAACGCGATGAACCAGTCGAGATCCTCGCCGACGTCGAAGCCGTCTTCCGCCCAATAGATGGCAGGCTCGAACAACGCCGCGAACGCAAGACGGCCGAACCGCCGGTGCGCCTCTTCGACGCCCTTCATAAATCCCGGGACGAGCGCAGTCCGGCCCGACACCTCGCTCTCGGGAAGGCCGCTGACGGAAAGCTCCGTGAAGCCCGGGATCGTCAACGGCTCCTTCTCTTCGCGCACGGTGTTCCAGCACGCATTGAGCGTCGCGGTTTCACCGGACGACGCATCAAAGTGGATGAGCGTCATGATCCCGGCAAAGCTGATCGGCGCGCCGGCGGTCAGCGTAATCTGCGCGAGTGCCGCAGTGAGAGCGGCGTCGACCGAGCTCCCACCCTGCTCGAGCGCGGCCAGGCCCGCGCGGATCGCGAGCGCATTGTGCGCGCCCGTGATCGCGCCGTGCCTCCCAACTGCGAGTGGGTTAGGCGGATAGCGCTGTGCCTGAAGGCGCGCAAAGCGCGCGCGTTCGTCGTCCCCCCAATGCGCAGGCGAAAGATCGGCGCTAAACAGCTTCGCCATCGCCTATCACGTTAGGCAACTCCCACCGCCACGCCGCATCGCCTTCGATCGGCGCATGCGCCAAGCTTTCCGGACTTCTCGCGCCAAGCCATCTGAAACGAGCCCATGTGAAAGTCGTACTCGACTTCCGATTGCAATCGAATGCCGCGTGCTGTGAGCTCCTGTAGGGTCGCCTTCGAAAGACGAGACTCGATCGTGAGACTGTAATCCTCGCCGAGCGGCAGCATTCGCGGAGCCTCGACCGCGGAGAGAAAGTCCATCTTACGGTCGATGAGGTTTGCGAGAACCTGCGGCACCGTACAGAAGACGTTACCGGGAGTTCCGAGCGAGAAGACCGGCCGTCCGGCACGCAACGCAATGCTATTGCCGAGAGCAGAGCGCATCCGCACCCCCGGCGCAAGCCATGCGTCGATCGAAGAGCCCATGTTGCCGGTCGTCGCGTGCGAGCCTACCATGGGGACGCCGTCGACGACCTGCCCCGGGATACCGCCACTCTGCAGCGTGTTCATCATCTGCACCCAGTTTCCGTGCGCGTCGACAACCGCGAGCTCGCAGCTTCCCGACGGCTGCTTCTCCGGCGCCGCCTTCCCCAGCGGCAGACCCGCGGCCGCCATCTTCGCTTTGCCGGACGTGTTCTCGATATGTTTCGTTAGATCGACCTTCGGTTTGCTCTTCGCGACGAGGGCGGCGAGACGTGCGTGGAGAGAGGGATCGAGCAGCGTCTCGACGGGAACGGCGAAGAACGCCGGATCATTGATGAAGCCGCAAAGTTGCGATGCGAGGCGCAGCGCGTGCGCCATCGCCCAAACCGCGTCGCTCGAGTCGACCGGCGCATCTCCGCCGGGAATCCCCTCGAGAATGCCGAGCGTGAGCGCGCAAAAGATACCCTGTCGTTGCGGTAACGGAAGGTGCGCGATCTCGTATCCCTTGTGCTGGTAGCGCACGGGATCGCCCCAGCGCGGCGGCGTGGCCGTCATGTGCTCCTGCGTGATCGGCCAACCGAGCGCGTTCGCCTTCTCGATAAAGTGCTGCGCCCACAAGCCGGTAATGAAGTAGTCGGGCCCTTCTTTCGCAAGCGCCTTGAGCGTCTTCGCAAGCTCGGGGTTACGAAACCGGCTCCCAACGACCGGAAGGAAGCCGTCTTGCATGTAGAGTGCGCGGCTCTCCGGGAAATAGGTGATGAAATCGAATGCGAAGGCGTTCAGCATGTGCTCGAACGAGGAGACGGGGTGTCCTTCCTCGGCCCAATAGATTGCCTCCTCGACGAGCGCGTGCCACGGCGTGCTTCCGAATCGATCGTATATCATTTTGAGGCTCGGCATGAAGCCGGGGATCGCGGCGGAGGGCTGCATGTCGGCGCGTGAATAGCCGCTCGCAAGCGCCGGAACCGGCTTGAACGGCGGCAGATCGTGGGGAAGCGCGCCGCGTCCGTCGAGCGCGTAGAGGCGCTCGCTCGCGGCATCGTAGTAGAGAAACGTTACCGTCCCGGCGTGATTCGTCATGAACGGCTCGACCGTTGCTTGCACGATGCATCCCGCGATCGCCGCGTCGACGGCGTTACCGCCGGCTTGAAGAATGCGTAGGATCGCGTTCGAGACGATGACGTTGTCGGTGCTCGCGACCGCCCGCTGCTCGTTGACGACCGACGTGACGCCGGGATCGCGAGTGAGCGCTGCGTCTTCGGACAATGACTCGCCTACAGGTGGTAGCTGATCGTGAAATACATCTGGATCGGATTCGTGAAGTACAGTGGGTAATAGGGATTCGCGCTGAAATACGTCGAGAGCGCGCCGTTTGCGGCCTTGTCGTTCGGGCTCGCGCCGTTATAGAAGTTGCTCACCCCGGTCATGCCGGAGAAATAGCTGTCGATACCGTACGTGCAGACGTGCGGGCCACCCGTGGTCCACGGCTCCTGCGTCCCTGCAAAACAAAGCGAGTACAGGTTGTTCACGTAGAGCTGTAGTTTGAGGTGTGGTGATAGGTCGTAAGAGAGCGCCGTGTTGAGGGTCAGTCCGTCGGGCTCCGTGTACTCTCCTTGCCCGTCAAAGCTTCCGGTTTCGTAGTTCGGAATCTCGAGAGCGTTCGTGCATGTCGTCACATCCGGATACTGTCCGCGTCCTGCGGAAACCGCCGATGGAATATCCTCTTGGTTCGTCGCACAACTCTTCGGATCGATGCCGAGCGACGTCAACGGCGCACCGTACGGGATCCCGCCGTCGTAGACGAGCGAAGGAGTGATGCTGAAACGGTCGTGCCGATAGTTGAGGATGAGCGACGCGACGCTCGGCGGCTGATACGACTCGAATCCATACGCCGGAACTCCGGGCGAGGCGGTCAGCGGCTCGTACCAGCCGTCGCGATTGAGCAGCGGCTGCGGGGCGCTGGAGTAATAAGGGTTGACCCACGAGCCCGGCGTCGAGCACGCCGTGCCGACTCCGCCCGTCATATAGCATGGCGATCCGCCGCCGGCTCTCGTGTACGTATTGTAATTCGAAATGGCGCCGTTGATTTGGTCGATGACGTTCACGCCGGTCGAGCCGAGATTCGTGTACTGGATCAGTGGATTCGTATACGTATAGCTCAGCAGCGCACTCCAGCCGTTTTGGCTGAAGTCTCCGTCGGCGAGCTGGAGCTCGACTCCCTTCATACGCTCGTTACCGTCGTTGACGACCTCGTCGAGCTCGGGGCTCCGGCTGATCAGCAGGAATTGCAGATCGTGCTCGACCTCCTTATAGAACGGCGTTAGCTTGAGCGTGATATTCGTGCCGTTCAAGCGCTGCTCCCAAGACACGTCGACGTTCGTGGCGACCGTCGGCTGGATTCCGGTGAGCGGCGTAAAGCGTCCGAGTGCCAACAGGTCGTAGAACGATTCCGACGCTCCCGACGAACTCGCCCCGATCGGCTCGACGACGACGTTCGACTGGGGCGGCTCCGCATAGACCCCGTATTGCGCACGGATGACGGAGTTGCGGTTGAGTGTCCAGGTCGCTCCGACGCGGGGTTCCCAGACGCTCGAAGCGATTGACGAGGGATACTCGTTCGTGAAGTATGCCGACCCGTTCTCGCCGTTCGGGTGAATGTATCCGGCCGGGCAGGTCAAGGTCGGCGTGAGGTACGGCGAGAGCGTCGCAGGGTCGTAGCACATGTCCTGGCGGATTTGCAGCGTCCAGAAATCGCTCGCGGCATTCTGATCGCTCGGGAGATTGTACTGAAAGCGGTCATACCGCGCTCCTGCATCGACGTCGATGTCATCGCTCGGCCGCCATTCGTCGGAAACCGAATACGATGAGTATATCGGCGTCGTCGAAATGGGATTCGTGTTTGCGAGCGGGTTCGTCACGATCCATTTGGCGCCGGCTGCGAGCGCCGCTCCGACCGCAGCGTACGGCGTCGGATTTTGGAACGTTCCGCACGTTGCTGCGACGCCCGACACGCAGCCTGTGATCGGGAAGCCTCCGTCGGTGACGACGTACGTCGACGCCGGAATGCACGGAGCGACGGTACCGAAATCAGAGTAGCAGTTTCCGTTTGCCACGAGGTTCGTCGTTTGAGACGAGAGGCCGAAGCCGCCTCCGAGCGATTCATTGACGTTCGAAGTGTTCTGAATGTTCTCGTACGACTCGGACGTGTCGACCGACTCGTTGACCGTCGCCTCGAAGAAGTGTGTGCTTCCGAACTGAGCACCGTACTGGATCTCGGCGCCGGCCGTATGACTGCGCTCGTCGAACGGCGTCGCGTCAACGGGCATGACCGCGTTGAAGAGCTCGGTGTCTTCGACTGGCGCAAAGCCGAGCCAGTCGGAGTAGAACGTGTAACCGAAAACACGCAGATACGCCGTCGATGCGAAGTTCTTCTCGTATTGCAGCTTGACGATCGTATCGTCGTTCGAAACGACGTCGTTTTGGTTCGCCGGAATATCGGAGTAGGGTGCACGGTTCGTCGGCGAGTTCGGGTAGAGGTACGTCACAGGGGTCAATCCGGCGGCCGGCGTGCCGAACGTGACGCCCGAGGGATATCCCGGGTAGTCCGGCCACGTCGGAAGCGAGCCGTACGCGTTGATGAAGGTGCTCGCGCCGAGCGCGTCCACGGAATCCGGCGCGTACTGATTCATTGCCGAGTTGCTGTACAGAAGCTGGAGGTCGTCTCTGCCGTTGTCGTGCCGATGGGGGATCGCAAAATGAAAGTTCATCACCAATTCGCGGTCGGTGATGGTCGAATAAAACTGCGCGGTCGAGGACGTCGTAGCGAGACAGTCCGTCACCCCCTCCGAGTAGTTCGGCTCGGGAAGCGGTGCCAACCCTGCTGCGTACGGATTGACACCATACACGCAGTTCGGTGCGACGAGCGGAACCGTCGTCACACCGAGTATTGGATAGCGCAGGAGGAGATCGGAGTCGGGTTGACCTGCGCCGCTGAACTGATTGATGTACCGGAAGTCCTGATTCGATCCAAGGAAACCGACGTAGTACGAAAACGTTCGATCCGGGTCGGAACCGCCGACCTCGACCTTGAGCTGGTGGTAGAAGGCCGGCGCGCCGAGTCCGAACTCAACGTCGGCGTATCCGGGATACGTTCCGGTCTTGATGACTTGATTGACGAAGCCGCCGAGGCCCGTGGCCGCGGAGCCGGCCGGGCCTCCGCCCGTATAGACTTGCAGCTCTTGTGTTCCGAGAGTCGGCTCGGTACCCGCTTGATAGTTCTCCGTGTATCGATTGATGGGGACTCCGTCGTACTCGAAGCCGGTCTGTTCGAAACTCGAGCCCCGAATGTAGACCGCTTGCAGCCATCCTTGCCCGCCGCCTGAGACGACACCGGGGACGACGGAGATCGCCGCATACGCCTGATTGAGGTCGCCGTTGCCGCCGACGTTGCGTTCGGTTTGCAGCGACGACGAGCTCACCGAGTAGACGTCGGAGACCGTTCCGGGTTTCACGAGGTCACTTGCGGGGCGTGTCTGCGTCCTCGCGATGACGCTCAGCTCACGCTGCGTGGTGAGCTGCAGCGTGACGATGTTGTCGGCGAGCACCGAAATGCCGGCGGATGATTCGGTGCCGTATCCTTCTTTACGCACGCTGACGGTATACGTGTCCGGCGCCAGGGCTGCGAACGTAAAAGCACCGTCTGCGGTCGTCGTCGTTCGCTCCGTCTGCG
>JASHTE010000105.1 GCA_030040695.1 Vulcanimicrobiota bacterium
CGTCGCTCGACGCGCTTGCCGAGATACTCAGGCGTTCGTCCTACCATCAAGCCGCAGATGAACACGGTGAGCACCGCGAAGACGAGCAGTCCGTAGAGCCCGCTTCCAACGCCGCCGAAGATTACCTCGCCGAGCTCGAGATTGACGAGTGCCATGAGGCCGCCCAGCGGCATGAGCGAATCGTACGCGAAGTTCGAAGAACCGGTACCGGAGTCGCTTGCGACCGCGAGAGATAAGCCCGCGTTTGCAGCGCCGAAGCGCACCTCCTTGCCCTCCATGTTCCCGCCGTGCACGCCGAGCGCGTGCACGAGCGGGTTACCCGCCTGCTCGGCGAGCTGCGCGCAGACGAACGACGTGAGCCCGAGAACGAGAATCGTTGCGAGGAGCATCTGCCCGGCGCGCTGGTTACCGACCATGCGACCGAAAAGGAGGGGCAGCGTGGCCGGTATGAGCCAGATCGAGAGCAGCTCGAGCAGATTTGAGGTTCCCGTCGGATTCTCGTTAGGCGAGGCGGAGTTAGCGGCGACGAAGCCGCCGCCGTTTCCTCCGAGCAGTTTCGGTGCTTCTTGCGAGGCTATCGGCCCGCCGGTGATCTGCTGCGAGGAATGTTCTGCGTTCGCGACATGCACGTAGGGCGTGAAGTTCTGCGGGATTCCGGTTATGCCAAAGGCGAGCGCGAAGAGCATGCAGAGCGGCAGCAAGACGTAGAAGAGACCCCGCGTGGTGTCGACCCAGAAGTTGCCGAGCGTTGCGACGCCATTACGGGCGAAGCCGCGAATCACGGCGACGCCGGCAGCGAGGCCGATCGCGCCGGCGATGAAGTTTAACCATGCGAGCGCGGCCATCTGCGAGAGATAGCTCATCGTGTTCTCGCCCGCGTAGAACTGCCAATCGGTAGTCGTAATGAAGCTCAGCGCGGTGTTCCACGCAATCCACGGCGCCACGTTCGGAAATCCTTGCGGATTGAAAAAAGAGCCGTGCCATTGCTGCGTTCGCATGATGCAATAGGCTGCGAGCGTCGCAACCAGGGAAAGCCCGATCGCCGCGCGCGCGTACGTCTGCCACGTCATCTCGTCCTCGGGATCGATGCCGCAGAGCCGGTAGAAGGTGCTCTCGACGCGATTGTGTAGCTTGCCGCTGAAGACGGTTTGGAGATAGTGCGCAAGCGGGGCCGCGAGGAGGAGCAGAAGGGCGACGAAAACGGCGGCATTGACCCAAGGCATCGTCCGGCTCCTAATACATGAACGATGCGCCGGCACCGACGTAGTGCCCCGCGCCGGCCGAGGAGAGAGGTGCGAAGCCGTACTCGACGTCGAGCTGTACGTGCGGGCCGATGTCCCGAATGTATCCGACGTTCGGGAGACCTCTCTTGACGAGATTCGAACCGCCTGCGGTGAAGTACGCGTACTCCGCATAGAACGAGGATTGCGTGCTCAGCGTCGTGCTGACACCAGCACTCGGGACGAACGCAGTGCCGTCGAAGCCCACCGTTCCAAAGAGACTGATGGTAGCGCTCGCCGTGTACGTCCAGTCAAAACCCCCGCTGGGCTGCACCTGACCTGCTGAAAATGCTCGCGTACCCGTAGGAAACGCGACGATGACGTCGGCGCCGTACGTCCACTGGGCGGCGTAGCCGATCTCATACTTTGTACCGAGGCCGACGTCACCAGCGCCCGTGACGAGAGCACCGCCCGCCGACGAGCGATTCTCCTGCGGTGGCTCAAAATCGAACTCAAGATGCGGATTCCAGGTTCCGACGCGAGCGAAAGACTCGGGATACGTCACGGTAGTTCCGCCGCCAGAGCCCGACGTCACGCTGTTGGTATAGCCGCTTTCCACGAGGACGCTACCCGGGCGAACGGTGCACGGTGACGTCGTGACCGTGGGCCGGTCGACGAGTGAGGCGATTGACCCGCAGGGGTCGCCTGGCGCTGCGGGCGTTGGTGTCGGCTCCGGAGAGGCGGCTAGCGAAGCATCCGACCCGACAGAAGAGCCGGCGAGCGTTGCTGCGAGCACGCCTGTGCCAAACCACCGTCGAGTCGTCATCCTCGTGCATTATCGCCCATCAGCGCAGAGTCGAGGAGCCCCCGATCGGACGAACACCCATCCGACCGGATCATCCGTTCGGAGGCTGGCGCGCGCGATTCGTCCTCCGTACGCTGAGATACGTGTATAGCGCGCGAATGGTCCGGTTACTCCCTAGCTTTATCCTTTTCTTAGCCTCCGCGGTGCCGTCAATCGCTCGTGCGCAGGCGACGCCGTCACCTGCTCCGACGAGCACTCCGGAAGTACGGCGCGCGCTTCCAGCCCCGCTCGATCCACTGTTTACGGGAGGAGGCGGCGCGGAGTTCGACGGGCCGACGATCGGTGTTCCGACCGATCCGGGAATCCGCGTCTACGGCTGGCTCGATCCGGACATCGAAGAGAGCACGTCGTCGTCCTCGAATTATCCGTTGACGTACGACGACGTCCCGAATCGCGTCGAGATGGATCAGGCGGTGTTGCGCATCGAACGGCAACCCGACACGGTTCAGACCGACCACTTCGATTGGGGCTTTCGCGTAACCGGACTGTACGGAGTGGACTATCGCTGGACGACGCAGGAGGGTGTTCTCAGTAACCAGCTCCTCCTGCGCAACCAAACGAACGGCTTCGATCCGGTCGAGATGTACGGCATTCTCTACTTCCCGCGCTGGGGCCAAGGGACGTATATTGAACTTGGCCGTTTCATCTCGCCGCCCGACATCGAGGCTCAGCTTGCGCCGAACAACTTTCTCTACACGCACTCCTTGATGTTCGATTTCGATTGTTACACGCAGACCGGAGTCCTCATTCAGACGAAGATGAGCAACTACTGGACGCTGGAATACGGCGTCTCCGCAGGCGAGGACATCGCTCCCTGGAACGGATCTGCCCACGTTCCGACCGGACTGCTGCTCGCGAGATACGTGTCGCACTCGAACCGTAACTCGGTGCTCTTCGGCATCAACTCGCTCAGCCTCGGCTCACGCAACGGCCAGAACATGACGACCTATACCGATGGAACGTACTATAGCGAGATCACGCACACGATCGAGCCGTTAATTTGGGGTCACGACAACCTGCAACAGCAGAACGTGACGTGGACGCACGTCTTCAATTCCGGTTTTCAGAATCAGCTCGAGGGATACTATCTTTACGAATACAACGCCTATATGGGCGGCACGATCAACAACTACAACGTCGCGACGGGTGGCCCGCTCTACCTCGGAGCCGGCGGAGGCCCAGGAGTATTTCTCCCGGGACTTTCAACGGCCACCGGCCTCGTCGATTATCTCGAATATAAGTTTTCGCCGAGGGATTTCATGTCGTTCCGGACCGATTATATCAACGATCCGCGCGGTGAGCGCTCGGGGTTCGCGACCGCGTACGGCAGTTTGACGTATGGGGTAACCCATCGCTTCTCCAACGTCTTCATGATTCGACCCGAGATTCGCGCGGAGAAAGCGTTCCGGCCCGGTGTGACGCCCTATGACAATGGAACGAAGGGGTATCAGGAGACGTTCGGGATGGATGCCATTCTCAACTACGGAAATCCCTAGCGATGCTCGATCTCCTGTTGGTGCTGCTCTGCTTGCTCTTCTTCGCAATCGCCGAACTCTATGTGAGGGGCTGCGAGAGGATATGAGCTTCGATGATATTCTCGGCCTCGTGCTTACAGTCGCCGGACTCGTCTATCTCGTCTACGCGATGCTGCGCCCGGAGAAGTTCTAGGTGACTGCTCTCGGCTGGGCTCAGGCCGTCGTCTTCTTTGTCGTCGTGCTCGCATTGACGAAGCCGCTCGGGCTCTACATGACGCGCGTCTTCAGCGGCGAGCGGACGTGGCTCTCGCCGGCGTTGCAGCCCGTGGAGCGCGTCATCTATCGCTTGAGCGGCGTCCGGGAAGACGAGGAGATGACGTGGAGCAGATATGCGCTTGCGATGCTCGCCTTCTCCGTCGTCGGCTTTCTCTATCTGTATGTGCTGCTGCGCACGCAGAGATGGCTCCCGTTCAATCCGCAGCACTTCGACAACATGTCCCCCGAGCTCGCGTGGAATACGGCCGTCAGCTTCTTGACGAACACGAACTGGCAGTTCTACTCGGGCGAGAGCGCGATGAGCTATCTATCGCAGATGGCAGGCTTGGCCTGGCACAACTTCGTCTCGGCCGCCGTCGGCATAGCGACCGCTATAGCGGTCGTTCGCGGCGTCACGAGGACGACCGGTAGAACGATCGGGAATTTTTGGGCCGACCTGACGCGCTGCTGCCTTTACGTGCTCCTGCCGATCTCGGTGGTCGTGGGGCTCTTCCTCGTCTCCCAGGGCATCCCGCAGAACCTTCACGCGTACCAAACGGTTCATTCGCCCGGCGGATTCGCGCAATCGATCACGGGTGGACCGATGGGTTCGCAGGAGGTGATCAAAGAGCTCGGGACAAACGGCGGCGGCTTCGTCAACGCGAACTCCGCATCACCGAACGAAAATCCGACGCCGCTGACCAATTTCGTCGAGTTGCTGCTGATTTTCTCGATCGGGGCCGGACTCACGTACACGTACGGACGCATGGCGAAAGATACACGTCAGGGTTGGGCACTCTTCGGGGCGATGGCCGTCCTCTTCGCCGCGGGTTTCCTCTGCTCGTACTCGGCGGAGGCTGCGGGAAATCCGCTCGTGCATCACCTCGGCGTCGCGGGCGGCAACATGGAGGGAAAGGAGTGCCGCTTCGGCGTCGCAGGATCGGCGCTCTTCGCGACGGTTACGACGGACACGTCATGCGGGGCCGTGAACTCGATGCACGATTCGTTCATGCCGCTCGGCGGTTTGATTCCGCTCGTCAACATGCAGCTCGGCGAGATTGTCTTCGGCGGCGTCGGCAGTGGCTTGTACGGAATGATTGCCTTCGTCGTCCTCACCGTCTTCATCGCCGGCTTGATGGTTGGGCGCACACCGGAGTATCTCGGGAAGAAGATCGAGCGGCGCGAAGTGCAGTTCGCGCTGCTCGCAATTCTCGTGACGCCGATACTCGTGCTCGTGCCGACGGCGATCGCCGTCGTGGTTCCAGCGGGGCTGGCGACGCTCGGCAACGCCGGCCCCCACGGATTCTCAGAGATCCTCTACGCCTTCACGTCGACGAACGCGAACAACGGTTCGGCATTTGCCGGCATCGGCCCGAACCACTTCTACAACATCATGACCGGCGTGAACATGTTCTTCGGCCGGTTCGCAGTTGCAATCGCAGTCCTGGCACTTGCCGGAGCACTTGTCGGCAAGAAGGCGACACCGCCGAGTGCCGGCACGTTTACGACGAAGTCGGGCGTGTTCGTCGGTCTGCTCGTCGGCGTCATCCTCATCGTCGGCGCGCTCACGTTTCTACCGGCCGACGCACTCGGGCCGGTCGTGGAGCACCTCGCGATGCTCCAAGGGAGGACGTTCTAAATGTTGAGCCGCAGACGGCTTGAGCGTCGCCCGAAGGCGCGCCCGCTCTTGGAGCGTGGAATCATCCTGCGCGCGATCGGCGATTCGTTCAAGAAGCTCGACCCGCGCTGGATGGCGCGTAATCCAGTGATGTTCATCGTCGAAGTCGGCGCGGCGATGACGACGATATTCTTTGTTCGCGACATCGCGCGCCATGAGGCGATCGCGAGCTTCGATTTCGCGATCACGACGTGGCTCTGGTTCACGGCACTGTTCGCGAACTTCGCAGAGGCCGTCGCGGAGGGGCGTGGCAAGGCGCAAGCCGACGCGTTGCGGCGTACGAAGACGGATGTCAGCGCACACAAGCTCGACGAGCGTGGTAACGTAACGGAGATTCCGGCGCCGATGCTGCGCAAGGGCGATGTCGTTCGCATTCAAGCAGGCGAGTTGATTCCTGCCGACGGCGACGTCATCCATGGCGCGGCGACCGTCGACGAGTCCGCAATTACGGGAGAATCCGCGCCCGTCATTCGTGAATCAGGCGGTGACCGCAGTGCGGTAACAGGCGGCACGCGCGTTCTCTCCGACTCGATCGACGTTCGCGTCACGGCTAATCCAGGGGAGAGTTTTCTCGACCGCATGATCGCGCTCGTCGAGGGCGCGCAGCGCCAGAAGACACCGAACGAAATTGCGCTCTCGATTCTGCTGGCGGGGCTGACGATCGTCTTCCTCATCGCCGTCGCGACGCTTGCGCCCTACTCGATTTATGCCGGCGCCCATCAGAGCGTCACCGTCTTGGTAGCGCTGCTCGTCTGTCTCATTCCGACGACGATCGGCGGCCTGCTTTCGGCAATCGGCATCGCCGGGATGGACCGCGTGATGCAGCGCAACGTGCTTGCGATGAGCGGACGCGCGGTCGAGGCGGCGGGTGACGTCGATACGCTGTTGCTCGACAAGACCGGAACGATCACGCTCGGAAATCGTCAGGCCGTGGCGTTCATCGCGGCGCCGGAGGTCGCTCCACCGGAGGTCGTGCGCGCCGCGGCGCTGTCGTCACTCGCCGACGAGACGCCCGAGGGACGTTCCATCGTCGCGCTTGCGGAGCAGCAAGGCGCAGTCCAGCGCGAACCGGAAGGCGCGACGTTCGTCCCGTTCTCCGCATACACGAGAATGAGTGGGCTCGATCTTCCCGACGGCACGAGGATCCGCAAGGGTGCGCCGGACGCCGTCGTGTCGTGGGTACGCGAGCAGGGCGGTTCGCTCGCCGACGCTCTCTCGCAGGACGTCGAACGCATCGCACGTTCCGGCGGAACGCCACTGCTGCTCGCGACGGATAAGGGCGTCCTCGCCGTGATTCACCTGAAGGACATTCTCAAGCCAAATATGCGCGTTCGCTTCGATAGGCTGCGTGCAATGGGCATCCGCACGGTCATGATCACTGGCGACAATCCGCTGACGGCCGCAGCGATCGCGAAGGAATCGGGCGTCGACGACTTTCTTGCCGAGGCGACGCCCGAGACGAAGATGGAGCTCATCCGCCGTGAGCAGGGCTCCGGACGGCTCGTGGCAATGACCGGCGACGGAACGAACGACGCTCCGGCGCTCGCGCAAGCCGACGTCGGCGTCGCGATGAACTCGGGAACGCAGGCCGCGAAGGAGGCGGCGAACATGGTCGATCTCGATTCGGATCCGACCAAGCTCATCGAGGTCGTCGAGATCGGCA
>JASHTE010000012.1 GCA_030040695.1 Vulcanimicrobiota bacterium
CTGCAACCCCTGCACCCAAGGAGACGCCGCACCGCCTACTCAACCTCCACATACCGACGAACCGGCTGCACACGGAGTTCGTCGTCGAAGTGAATCGAAGAGGTCAGGTCGTTCGCGTGAAGAGCGCGCAGCATTGTGATAACCCCACGTTCAACGCACAGACGTACGGTAACGTCTTGCAAATGTGGATTCGACATCCGGATGGAACCGCCGATGTCGGTCTCTATCGCGTGACGTACGACTACGACCCGCGATCGCGCACGGTTTTCCGCCGCGTTGCGATCATCAGTCACGGTGGGAACTGGGGCAACGCTGAAGGCGCGGCCGACGAGATGCTCGATATTGCGCGGCGTGAGGCAGCCGATGAACGCGCGCACACGAAGCCGCTGCCGGCGTTGCAGAACATCATCGACAAGACACCGACGCCGCATCCGTAGGGATGCGTTACGTCACGTTCGCCACGACGACGCTACCGGCGCGTCCAGGAGCCGTTGACGGCGACGACGTGCGCGTCATCGCGTGCGCGACCATGCGCGAGTTTCTCGCCCTTCCCGCGCACGAACGCGCGGAGCGCCTGACCGACGAGCGCGTTCCGCTCACGCAGGCTCGGCTCGACGCGCCGGTGCGCCCCGCGCGCAACGTCTTCTGCGTCGGCAGGAACTATCTCGAGCACGCCCGGGAGGGAGCACGCGCGCTCGGTCGCGATCTCAAGCTCCCGAACGTACCAACCTTCTTCACGAAGGCGACGGGCGCGATCGCCCCACCCGGCGCCGTGCTGCACCTCGAGCGCCGGGTCTCGAGCGAGTACGATTACGAAGCGGAGCTCGCCTTCGTCATCGGTACGCGCTGCAAGGACGTCCCCGAGAGCGATTGGCGTGAGGTCGTCTTCGGCTACACCTGCCTCAACGACGTCACGGCGCGCGATCTCCAGCGCGCACACGGGCAATGGTTCAAAGGAAAGAGCTTGGACGAAACCTGTCCGTTCGGACCGTGGATCGTCGATGCGCAGGAGCTGCACGATCCTCAGCGGCTGGATATCACGTTTCGTTTGAACGGTGTCGAGAAGCAGCACAGCAACACCGCACAGATGATCTTTCCGGTCCCTCGCCTGGTCGCGGAGCTCAGCCGCGGGATGACGCTCGAGCCCGGCGACGTGGTCGCGACAGGAACGCCCGCGGGCGTTGGGTTCGCTCGTACGCCGCCGCAGTTTCTGCAAGACGGCGATGAGATGGAAGTCGCAATCGAAGGAATCGGCGTATTGCGCAACCGTATCCACCTCGCATGATCGCCGCCGTTCCACGCGAGGCCGCTCCGAACGAGCGGCGTGTCGCTCTCGTCCCGGAAAGCGTCTCCCGTCTCGTCAAGCTCGGCGTCAGCGTGCACGTGCAGCGCGGCGCCGGGCAGCGAGCCTCGTTTCCCGACGACCTCTACCAAAGGGCCGGCGCCTCGATCGTCGAGGACAACGCAACGCTCGCACGCGACGCGGATATGCTCTTGTGCGTGCGCCCGCCGAGTGACGAGCTCGTGGCGCTGTTGCGCAAGTCGACGACGCTCGTCGGTTTCTTCAATCCGCTTGCCGACCCGGGATATCTGAAGCGGCTCGCCGAGCGAGGCCTTACGGTGCTCGCCGTCGAGTCAATTCCACGAATTACGCGCGCGCAGCCGATGGACGCGCTCTCCTCGCAGAGCAATATCGCGGGCTACAAGGCGGTGCTGCTCGCGGCAGGAGCGCTGCCCCGTTTCTTCCCGATGCTCACGACCGCCGCCGGGACGATTCCGCCTGCGAAGGTCTTCGTGATCGGTGCAGGCGTCGCGGGGCTGCAGGCCATCGCGACGGCGCGCAGGCTCGGTGCGGTCGTCAGCGGTTACGACGCGCGACCGATCGTGAAAGAGCAAGTGGAATCGCTCGGCGCAGCGTTCGTGCAGTTCGACGTCGCCACCGCCGAAGGAGCGGGCGGCTATGCAAAGGAGCTGAGCGCAGAGCAGGTGGCGCAGCAGCAGCGCGCCATGGCGGAGACGATCGCGAAGAACGACGCCGTGATCACTACCGCTGCCGTGCCCGGCCGCCCGGCGCCGGTGCTCATCAGCGAGGAGGCGGTCAAGGGCATGCAGCCGGGCTCCGTCATCGTCGACGTTGCCGCGGATACGGGCGGCAACTGTGCGCTGACGAAACGCGATCAAACGATCGTCACGGAGAACGGCGTCACGATCGTCGGCACGACGAACCTCGCTTCGACGATGCCGTACGACGCGAGCCGGCTCTACTCGCGAAATATCTTCGCGTTGATCTCGCCGTTCATCAAGGACGGCACCCTCGTGCTCGATGAGGAGGATGAAGTGGTGAAAGGGGCGTGCGTCGTGCGCGACGGCAAGGTGCTCGTATGACGCTCCACTTGTTGACGGTGCTGGTTCTCGCAATCTTCGTCGGCTTCGAGGTGATCTCGAAAGTGCCGACGACGCTGCATACGCCGCTCATGTCCGCGACGAACGCGATTCACGGCGTCGTGCTCGTCGGCGCGATCATCACCGTTGCCGCACTCTTCGGCGCACACGCGCACACACCGGTGATGACGGTGCTTGCGATCACCGCCGTTACGTTCGGTGCAATCAACGTCTTCGGCGGATTCGCCGTTACCGAGCGCATGCTGCAGATGTTCCGCCGCCGTGAGAATCCGAGTAAATGAGCGCTACCGTCACGACGCTCCTCGATCTCCTCGCGATCGCGCTCTTCATCCTCGGCCTGCACTTCCTGAACTCCCCACCGTCGGCACGTTTCGGCAATCGCCTCGCGATGCTCGGCATGTTCATCGCGCTCGTCGTGGTGCTCGTGGGAACGCTCAACACGGGCTGGTGGGCCGTTGCCGTCGGCGTATTTCTCGGCGCGCTCATCGGTATCGTCGCTGCGGTGCGCGTGAAGATGACCGCAATGCCCCAAATGGTCGCGCTCTACAACGGCGCGGGCGGCGGTGCGGCGGCACTTGTCTCCACCGTCGAGCTCGCCGTCGCGCACACACGCCACGGCGCACTCGACCCCCTCGTCGCGGTCTCACTCGTGCTCTCGGCGGCGATCGGCGCGATCAGCTTCGCCGGCTCGATCATCGCCTTTCTCAAGCTGCAAGAGCTCATGTCCGGACGACCGGTGACCTATCTCGGGCAACAGTTCGTCAACGCCGTCGTCGCGCTCGCGATCGCGGCGCTCATCGCCGTCTTCATTTGGCATCTCGCCGTCGTGCCCTCATGGGTCTATCCGGCGCTCGTCGTCGGCGCGCTGCTCTTCGGTGTGCTCTTCGTCCTGCCGATCGGCGGCGCCGACATGCCGGTCGTCATCTCGCTGCTGAACTCCGCGACCGGTGTTGCCGTCGCGATCACGGGATTCGAGCTCTCGAACGAGCTGCTCATCACGGGCGGCGCTCTCGTCGGCGCGAGCGGTACGATTCTCACCGTCGCAATGAGCAAAGCGATGAATCGTCCGCTCACCAACGTGCTCTTCGGCGCGTTCGGCGCGCACGGTGGCCAGGAGGTCGCGGGCACAGGCGGCCCGCAGAACGTCCGCAGCGTCTCCGTCGACGACGTCGCGGCGATGCTCGCGTACGCCTCGAAAGTGATGATCGTTCCCGGGTACGGCATGGCGGTTGCGCAAGCGCAGCACAGCGTCAAAGCGCTCGAGGATCAACTCGAGAAGCGCGGCGTGAAGGTGCTCTACGCAATCCATCCGGTTGCCGGACGCATGCCCGGACACATGAACGTGCTCCTCGCCGAGGCGAACGTCCCGTACGAGTCGCTCCTCGATCTCGACGCAGCAAACGCCGAGTTTCCGACGACGGATGTCGCGCTCGTGATCGGCGCGAACGACGTGACGAATCCGGCTGCGCGTACCGTGAAGAGCTCGCCGATCTACGGCATGCCGATTCTCGACGTCGACAAGGCGGCAAACGTCGTCGTCCTCAAGCGCTCGATGCGCTCGGGCTTCGCCGGCATTGAGAATCCGCTCTACGAGCTTCCCAACACGTCGATGCTCTTCGGCGACGCAAAAGCGTCGGTCGATGCCCTCGTCGCCGCAGTGAAGGAGTTATAGGCGAGGAGCTTCGCCCGAACGGCAAAGTCGGCGTTCGCGCTCGACTTCACGAACTACGAGCGCGGCTTCGCGCTGCGATCCTCAATCGGCGTCGCTATTCCGCTGGTCGCCGCAGTCGCATTCCACCAGACGCAGCTGGGTGTTGCGGCGTCGATCGGCGCGCTCTCGACCGGATTCGCCTCGCGGCAGGGAGTCTATCGTACGCGTGCCGCGGCAATGCTCGCGACCGCGCTCGGCATGTCGCTCTCGTATCTCGTTGGAGGATACGCCGCGCACTCGAGCGTCGCGATGGTCCTCGTGGCCGTGCTCTGGGGTTACTTCTACGGCCTCGTCTGCAGTCTCGGGCCCTCCGCGAGCGCGGTCGGCCTCAACTCGGTCGTTGCGCTCGTCATCGCCGACGTCTTCGCTCGAAGCAGCACTTCTCTCATTGCCTATCAGGCGCTCTTCGTGCTCTTCGGCGGGATCGAGCAGACGCTGCTGCTCGTCGTGCTCTGGCCGACGCGCCGTTACTCTGCGGAACGCCACGCACTTGGTGACGCGTACCGTGCGTTAGGGCAATACGTGCACGACCTCGGCACGAGATCGGTATCGGCGCTGCATCCCAACGTCATCGCGAGCGTTCGCGCAACGCTCGCGGATCCGGCTCCTTTCTCCAAGCGCGGGGACATCGCGGCGTTTCAGGCGCTGCTCGACGAGGCCGAGCGCGTGCGCGCCACGCTCGCCGGGCTCGTCACCGATCGTTATCGCTACGAAAAGCGCAACGATCCCGCGACGGTGGGCAAGCTCGCGCGGCTCGGAAGCGCCGCCGCGCCGCTCCTCGAAGAAATCGCAACCGCATTGCACGAAGGACGCGCACCGCGACCCATGGATGCGGCGTGGGAGTGCGCGAATGCTGCAGCACAGGCACTCGAGACGTTGCCGGGCGCAATCGGGAAGCACGCGCGTACGCAGGCGCAAGCGCTCCTGGGACAGCTGCGCACCGCGTGGCGTGCTGCAGCCGCGCCCGCCGACGAACGTGACGAGCGGGCGGAGCCGCGCCGTGGAACGCCGCGCCTCTTCCGGCTCTCGCGCTTGCGAGAAGCCCTCTTCACGATGCATGCGAACCTCGGCTTCGACTCGGCCTTCGGGCGGCATGCTCTGCGGCTCGCCGTCGCGCTCGGCGTCGCGATGGCGATCGCGCGTTCCGGAGCGGTACCTCGCGGATACTGGATCGCGATGACCGCCGCACTCGTGCTCCGTCCCGATTTTCGGGCGACCTTCACGCGCGGTTTCGCTCGCGTCTTCGGAACGCTCTTCGGAGCGGTGCTCGCGACGGCAATCGTCGCCTTCGCCCATCCGTCGCAAGCCGTCGTCACCGTTCTCGCGATTTTCTTCGCGGCGCTGGGATATTTCGTGTTCTCGCTCAACTACGCGGTGTACACGCTCACGGTCACCGGATACGTCGTCTTCCTCCTCGCGCTGAGCGGCTCGGCGCAGGAGCACGATGCCGTACTCGAGCGCACGGTCGCGACCTTGTTGGGCGCAGGCCTCGCCGCACTCGTGTACCTTCTGTGGCCGACGTGGGAAGCAGGCCGTGCACGCTCGGCGCTCGCCGATCAGATCGACGCGTATCGTCGCAACATTCTCACGATTCTCGGCGCCTACATCGAGCCGGCAACCCGCGACCGGAAACGCCTGCGCGAGCTACAGCACGCAGCCTGGCAGGCTCGGATACGCGCCGAAACGTCGGTGGACACGATGGTCGCGGAGCCGGAGCATACACACGCAATCGGGTCGCCCGCTGCGCTCGGCACGCTCGCCGCCTTG
>JASHTE010000106.1 GCA_030040695.1 Vulcanimicrobiota bacterium
GGCGATCTGAACTCCCGCGTCGCGCAACGCGAGGCTGAAGGCGTCCTCGGCGAAGCGCGGCGGATTTGGAACGCGATAGGCGTAGAGCGTCGGCTTGTCCGTCACCTTTACCGTGCCGGAGATCGTGACGATGCGTCCGCCGTGGCCGTCGTCTGCGTCGGTTATCGCGATGCTGTCATCGGTACTCATCTCGGCGGTGGTCGCGGCGTTGACGAAGCGCGCGTACGGAGTCTGCGGCGAGATCGAGAGAATCTGCGCGGCGTCGCCGACGTGCGCTCCCGGTGCAATGATGACGTCGACGACGTTGTCGTTCAGGATCATCGGCGAGATCTCGGTGCCGGTGCCGGGCTCGGCGCCGCCGTCGGGAAAGAGCGATGCGTCGACGACGACACGCCCCGTGACGCTGCGTATTCCTTGTGCCGCGACCTGACGCGCAAGGTCGCGCAGCACGGTCAGAGGATCGCCGGGAACGGCCTTTGTTTCGGGTGAGCCGTCGTAGGCGTGATCTTCGTTCTCAAACGCGAGTGTGCCGTCGGATTGAATGCGCTGCGAGATGTCCGGATCGCCGGACGCGACGAGAACGAGATCCCCGTGCAGCACGCCGTCTTGCACCGGCCCGGTTCGGTAGACCGGCGTCGTGAAGCGAAAGTCGGGGCCGAGAACGCCGAGCGCCGTGCCCTCGGTGAGCGTCTTGGTTGTCGAAGCGGGAATGAAGAGACGGTGAGCGTTGACGCTATAGAGCATGCGCTTCGTGTCGAGGTCGTAGACGGCTATGCCGAAGATCGCGCGCGCGTAGCGGGGCGTCTGCATGAGCCCGGCGGTCGCTTGCGCGAGACGGCTCGGCCGCGTCGCAGCCGCCGCGGTTGAAGAAAAGAGGAAGATCGCCGCTGCCGATGCAGCGGCACAACGAAGAATACGCATCGTAGTCTCGAAGTTAAGGCCCATGCTCGCTCTCGTCCTGCCGCTTCTCGTTGCCGCCGCCCCGACCGTGCAGCCCGCTCCCGTCCAGGTTCCCTCGCCGCCCGCGGTCGCCTCGACCCCGGCTCCGCCCTCGCCGCTGCCGACTGCGGCTGCCACCACGGTGCCGAATCCCGCAGTCGACGCGCGCGCTCGTGAGTGGTTCCACCGGCTACAAGACGGCCGTATCGACTTCTCGCAGCTCGACGATCAGGCGAAGCAGGCGTTGAACTCCGACGTTATCCTCATGACGCAGACGCAGTGGAGTCTCCTCGGTTGGCCGGTCTCCTTCGACGAGGTGCGACAAGAGCCGCCGAGCATCGCGACGCCGGAATGGATGTACCTGTACCGCATGGTCTTCTCCGACGATAGCGTGCTCGATTTCTTCTTCGGTATCGACGCACAAGGGCTGATCAGCGGGATGCGCCTCGCACCGGAACAGTAGCGCTCTCTCCTTCTCGACATGGCGTCCCGCAACATCGAGGTCGTACTCTTCGATCTCGACGACACGCTTCACGACGACACGGCCTCGTTTACGCAAGCCGCGCACCGTGCCGCAGCCGACGTCGCCGCTGAACACAAGATCGACGCAGCGGCGCTTGCGGACGCCTACATCGAAGAGGCGTTCGCTTTCTGGGGCGAGCTCACCGCGGCGCAACTGAACAGACGCGTGGCGAATATCCGTCAGCAACTTTGGGCGAAGGCGCTCGCGCGCCTCGGGATCGTCGACGACGGTCTCGCCGAGCGCTGTGCGCGTGCCTTCAACACCTATCGGCGTGAGTACCTCACCGTATTTCCGGGCGTACTCGAGCTCCTACGGTCACTGCGCGACGACGGCAAGCGCATCGGACTCGTTACCAACGGTTTCGCCGAGACGCATCACGAGAAGATTACACTCTTGAAGATCCGCGACTTCTTCGACGCGATCTTCGTCGCCGACGAGATCGGTATGGTGAAACCGGATCCGCGGCTCTTCACCCACGCCTGCACGGTGCTCGGCGCAAGCCCACGCGAATCGGCGATGGTAGGCGACCGCTACGAGCGCGACATTCTGGGTGCGATCGAGGCCGGGCTGTTCACGATCTGGGTGAACGTTCGGGGCGAGGAGCTGCCCGCAGGCGCTCTGCCGCCGAACGCGGTCTGCGACTCGGTGCTCGAAGTCCGCCGGATTCTGGAGAGCGCATCCGCCATCGCCGCTCAGGGTTCATAGGTTTCGTACCATGCCCCTCGACTCGATCGTCATCAGAGGCGCGCGGGAGCACAATCTCAAGAACGTCGATCTCACCCTGCCGCGCAACAAGCTCATCGTCATCACGGGCCTCTCCGGCTCGGGAAAGTCGTCGCTTGCCTTCGATACGATTTACGCGGAGGGGCAACGGCGGTACGTCGAGTCGCTCTCCTCGTATGCTCGCCAGTTTCTCGGACAGATGGAGAAGCCCGACGTCGACTACATCGAGGGCCTCTCGCCCGCGATCTCCATCGATCAGAAGTCGACCTCGCACAATCCGCGCTCGACCGTCGGAACGGTGACGGAGATCTACGACTACCTGCGCCTGCTCTACGCGCGCGTCGGCACGCCGCACTGCTACAATTGCGGGCGCGAGATCAGCACGCAATCGAGCGAGCAGATCGTCGATGCGATCATGGAGCTCCCGGAAGGGACACGCATTCAGCTGCTTGCACCGCTCGTGCGCGGCCGCAAAGGCGAGTACACGAAGCTCTTCGAGGAAATCGCGAAGGAGGGCTTTGCGCGCGTCCGTGTCGACGGCGAGATCCGCGAGCTGCGCGAGAAGATCATGCTCGACAAGAAGCGCAAGCACACGATCGAGGTCGTCGTCGACCGGCTCGTGATGAAGCCCGACCTGCGCAAACGCCTCACTGATTCCGTCGAGACGACGTTGCGGCTTTCGAGCGGAATCGTGACCGCGCTCACCGAGCACGACGGCCGCAAGCGCGAGCTCACCTTCAGCGAGGCGTTCGCATGTGTCTATTGCGGTCTTTCCTTTGAAGAGGCCGCGCCGCGGCTCTTCTCGTTCAACTCGCCGTACGGCGCGTGCCCGGCGTGCACGGGGCTCGGCGTGAAGACGGAGATCGATCCGTGGAAGGTCATCCCGGATCGCTCGAAGTCGATCGACGAGGGCGCGATCGTCCCGTGGAGCCGCACGCTCGGAACCGGCAAGTATCCTTCGATGAACCCGTACTACCTCCAGCAGCTGGCGCGCGTCCTGAAGCGGTATCGCGTGCGCGTGTCGACGCCGGTCGAGCAGATGCGCGATGAGGTGGTCGATGCCATTCTCTACGGTACGGACCGGGAGCAGGAGTTCGAGTACACGTCGCGCTCGGGCGCGACGTGGGCGTATCGCACGTCGTTCGAGGGCGTGATCAACAACTTGCAGCGGCGCTACAACGAGACGTCGAGCGAGTACGTGAAAGAAGACATCGAGAAGTACATGTCCTCGTCGGTCTGTCCGGTCTGCAAAGGCGCACGGCTGAAGCCGGAGGCGCTCGCAGTCACGGTCGGCGGCATGAATATCGATGCGCTGACACGTCTCTCGATCGAGCGCGCACAGCGCTTCTTCGGCGATCTCGCGCTCACGGAGCGGCAGGAGAAGATCGCGCATCAGATCGTCAAGGAGATTCGCGCGCGCCTCGGTTTTCTCGCGGGCGTCGGGCTCGGCTACTTGACGATCGCGCGGTCGGCGACGACGCTTGCCGGCGGGGAGTCGCAACGTATCCGCCTCGCCACCCAGATCGGGAGCGCGCTCGTCGGCGTGCTCTACATCTTGGATGAGCCCTCGATCGGACTGCACCCGCGCGACAACGATCGGCTGCTCGCAACGTTGAAGACGCTGCGCGACCTGGGCAATACGCTCATCATCATCGAGCACGACGAGGACACGATGCGCATGGCCGACGTGATCGTCGACATCGGCCCCGGTGCCGGCGCGGAGGGTGGTGAGATCCTCACCGTAGGGACGCTCGAAGAGATACTGCGCGATCCCCGTTCGGAGACCGGGGCCTACCTCTCGGGGCGAAAGTTTATCCCGATTCCGCGCCTGCGCCGCGAACCCAGAGGCTGGCTCGAGATCCGCAAGGCGAATGCCAACAACGTGCGCGGCATCGACGTTCGCGTACCACTGGGTGTCTTCACGGCGGTAACGGGTGTCAGCGGCAGCGGAAAGTCGACGCTCGTGAACGAGGTGCTCGTCCGCGCCTTGACGGCTTCGCTCAACGGGCAGCGCTCGAGCGCGCCGTCGACGTACGCGAGCATCAAAGGCACGAATCAGCTGGAGAAGGTCGTCGTGATCGATCAGTCGCCGATTGGCCGCACGCCGCGCAGCAATCCCGCCACCTACACTGGCGCGTTCGACGCGATTCGCGAGCTCTTCTCGCTCGTGCCCGAGGCGAAAGTGCGCGGCTATACGCCGGGGCGCTTCTCCTTCAACGTGAAGGGCGGGCGCTGCGAGTCATGTCAGGGGGACGGCATCATCAAGATCGAGATGCACTTCCTTCCCGACGTCTACGTGCCGTGCGAAGTCTGCAAGGGCAAGCGCTACAACGCTCAGACGCTCGAGGTAAAGTATAAAGGAAAGTCGATTGCGGATGTGCTTGAGATGCGCGTCGACGAAGCCGATGCATTCTTCAAGGATATTCCGCGAATCCACAACAAGCTGCGCACGATCTGCGACGTCGGCTTGGGCTACATCAAGATGGGGCAGCCCGCGACGACGCTCTCGGGCGGCGAGGCGCAGCGCGTGAAGCTCGCGACGGAGCTCTCGCGGCGCTCGACGGGGCGGACGTTTTACGTTCTCGACGAGCCGACAACCGGCTTGCACTTCGCCGACGTTCACAAGCTGCTCGAGGTACTGCAGCGGCTTGTCGAAGGCGGCAATAGCGTGCTTGTCATCGAGCATAATCTCGACGTCGTCAAGAGCGCCGACTACCTCATCGATCTCGGACCGGAGGGCGGCGACCGCGGCGGAACGGTTATCGGTACGGGAACACCGGAAGAGCTCGCCGCAAACACGGCATCGTATACCGGCGCATACCTCGTGCCGGTGCTGCGCGACGAGCGCGCCGTCGGCCACCACGTTCCGGACGCCCAGCGCCTCGCGAGCCTCGAGCGGGAGAATCTGCTCGTGCTGGACGACCTAGCGAAGAGTGAACGCGTCGAAGTCGAGGCCTGAAGAACGCGCCGCCGAGCTGCGGGCTCGGCTCGAAGAGGCGAACGTCCGCTATTACGTTCTAGACGCACCGACAATCACCGATGCCGAGTACGACGCGATGCTGCGAGAGCTCGTCGAGCTCGAGGCGGCGCACCCGGAGCTGCGCACGGCGGACTCGCCGACGCAGCGGGTCGGCGCGCCCGCGGCAGAGCGTTTCGCACCGTATGAACACGCCTCGCCGATGCTCAGCCTCGCCAACGCCTTCGACGATGCTGAGCTTCGTGCGTTCGACGAGCGTGTGCGCAAGCTCGCGGACTCGGACGTTGCGTACGTCTGCGAGCTGAAGATCGACGGCCTTGCAGTCTCGTTGCACTACCGTCGGGGCCTCTTCGAGCGCGGCGGCACACGCGGTGACGGGCGCATCGGCGAGGACGTGACGCCGAACCTGCGCACGGTCAAGAGCATCCCGCTCCGTCTGAAAGGCAACGCCTCCGTTGAGCTCGAGGTACGCGGTGAAGCCTACCTACGCAAGAGTGATTTTGCGAAGCTCAACGAGGCGCGCGAAGCCGCCGGTCTCGCGGCCTTCGCGAATCCGCGCAACGCCGCTTCGGGTGGTTTGCGGCAGCTCGATCCACGCCTCACCGCAGAGCGCCACCTTTCCTTTTTTGCTTACGGCCTCCTCAGTACCGCACGCGGTTCCTCTCGTGTCATCCCGAGCGAAGCGTCTGAAGACGCTGTCATCCTGAGCGTAGCGAGCGAAGCGAGCGGAGTCGAAGGACGAGGGGCCGACACTCAATGGCACGCATTGGCAGAGCTCTCCAAGCTCGGCTTCCATGTCAACGAAAACGTCGCGCGTTACGAGAACATCGACGGAGTTATCCGTTATTGCGCGCAGTGGGAGGAGCGGCGCGACGAGCTCGACTACGAGATCGACGGCGTCGTCGTGAAGGTCGACGACGTCGCGACGCAAGAGCGGCTCGGCTCCGTTGGGCGCAACCCGCGGTGGGCGATCGCCTTCAAGTTCAAGCCGCGTGAGGCGCGAACGAAGCTCAAGGAGATCGCGATCAACGTCGGGCGTACGGGCACGCTCAATCCCTATGCGATTCTCGAGCCGGTGCACGTCGGCGGTGTAACGATCTCGAACGCGACCCTGCACAACGAAGATTACGTGAAGAACAACGATATCCGCGTCGGTGATACCGTGCTCGTGACGCGCGCCGGCGACGTCATTCCGCGCGTCGTCGGGCCGATCGTCGAGCTGCGCACGGGCAAAGAGCGCATCTTTCA
>JASHTE010000107.1 GCA_030040695.1 Vulcanimicrobiota bacterium
GCCGTTCTCGACGGTGAGCCCGATGCGTTTCCAGCCTGAGAGAACGCTCACCGCGCGCATTCCCGCTGCGCGCGCAGCGGCGAGCCCCGAGCCGCTGTCTTCGAAGACGACGCAACATTGCGGAGCGATACCGAGCAACTCGGCGGCGCGCAGGTAGCCCTCGGGAGAGGGCTTCTGCCGCGCAACGTCCTCGGCGCTGACGAGCACGGGCGGCTGCGGCAGCTTCGCGCGGCGCAACAGCTCGGCTGCGAGGGGGCGCGAGCAGGAGGTAACGATCGCCCACGGGGTTGCGGCGAGTACGCCCAACGCCTCCCGCGCCCCCTCGCAGGCGTTGCCGCGCCCGTCGACGAGCGTCCCGAAGAGGTCGAAAAGCGCGGCTTCGTAACTAGTAGGCACGATGTGGAGATTCGCGCTCTTGCTCGTGATTTCGGTATCCCTGCCGGCGGCGGCCGCCTCGACACCGCAGGTGCCCGCGGGCTTCGTGCTCGAGCAGATTGCAAGCGTCCCGGCCGCGCGTGAGCTGGCGATTGCACCGAACGGCGATCTCTTCGTGGGGACCGAGGGGGATAGCGTCTACATCGTTCCGCACGCCGACGGCGCAGGCGGCACCGGTGCGGCTCACCCTTTCTGGACCCATCCGGACTCCGATGCCGGCGGCGACGCGCCAAACGCGGGCGTTGCGCTCTCGGCTCAAGAGCACGCGCTCTTCGTCGGCAGCAACGGCGGTGTCTGGGAGATTCCGTACCGCGTTGGCCAGCAGAGTGCAGTTTCCGCGCGCCGCATCGCGAGCGTGCGCACCGGCTCGATCGCTCCCAATAGCGACGGCGACGTGCACAGGACCACCTCGGTCGCCGTTACCGGCGCCACGCTCTACGTTTCCGTCGGCTCTTCCTGTAACTCGTGCGCGGAGGTCGACCCGACGCGAGCGGCGATCTTGGAGTTGCCTGCCGGCGGCGCATATAGAGTGATTGCGCGGCGCATTCGCAACGCGATCGCCCTTGCGGTGAACCCGCAGAGCGGCGTTCTGTGGGCGGGCGTCGCCGGGCAGGACGACCTACCCGTCGGACAGCCTTACGAGATTTTCGACGCGGTCACACTCCATCACGGTGTTGCCGATTACGGGTGGCCCGTCTGCTACGACAACCGGCGCCACAACGTGAAGGTGCCCGGGGACTGCTCGCACGCAGCGGTACCACGCGTCATCATGCCAGCGTACGAGACGCCGATCGGTGCCGTGTTCTATCCATCCCATCAAGACGGGCGCTACGCATTTCCGCCGCGCTATCGTGGCGGCGCTTTCGTCACGCTCCATGGCTCGTGGCACGGACCGGCACAGGGGCTCACCGGCTACATGCCGCCGCGTGTTGTTTTCGTCGCGATGCACGGCGACACGCCCGCAACGCCTCCGAACTGGTCGAATCCCTACATGCAGTGGACGACGTTCGTAAGCAGTTATCAAAATGGCGGAACCGACCAGCGCATCGGCCGGCCAACCGGCATCGCGGTCGGTCCGCAGGGATCGCTCTTCATCGCCGACGATTTGACCGGCGCGATCTATCGGATACGGCCTCGATAGGGCAACCTATCGGTTCTGTGAAGGTGACGCGCCGAGCTGTTTCAAGAAGGCGGTTGCGTTCGTCATGCCGTCGGTATCGTTGTTGACCTGATAGTGCCGCAGCGCCGTCTGCGCCGAAGCAACCGCGTCGGTATCGTGCCCAAGCGCATGTTGAATCCGCGCTCGCAATAGGTAGCCGTCACCGTCGTCGGGCTGGGCGTTGATGTACGTCGTCACGTCGCCCAGAGCATCGCCTTGCGAGCCTAGATTGAACCGCGCGAGCGCGCGCCAGTAATACGCTCCCGGGTCGTCGGCATAGCGCTTGAGCGCTTCAGAAAAATCCGCCTCCGCTGCGGTCCACGATTGCTGCTGAATCTCAGCAAGGCCGCGATAGAAGTAGGGCCAGTCGCCCTGGTTGCCGAGGTTGAGCGCCATGCTGCAGTCGCTGATCGCACTGGCGCTCTGCTGGAGATCGACGTACGCACGGCATCGCACCGTGTAGCCGAAGCTGTTGCCGGCGTCGAGCTCGACGGCCTCCTGCGCGTCCGTCAGCGCCTGCTGGTCTTGATCTTCTGCAAGATAGACGAGAGCGCGCTCGCGATAGGCGTATGCGTCATGCGTATCGAGCGAGATTGCCTTATTGCAATCCTCGAGCGCCGCGTCATTCGCATCGAGCTCATGGCGCGCCTCGCAGCGAGATGCGTAGGCGTACGCGTACTCAGGGTTAATCGCGATGGCCGCGGTATAATCGTTGATCGCCGCAGCGAGCTCGTTGAGGTCGTCTTCGACGTCGCCGCGATCGACGAGAGCACGCGCATCCTGCGGGTACTCACCGATCGCGTGGTTGAGCAGCACCAACGCTTCCTGATACTTCCCGGCGTCCATCAGGGCTTCGGCCTTCACGACGTCGACGCTCGTCGTTTGGTGCTCCTGCGCCAGCCCGGGCGAAGCGCCGAGGCCGAAAGCGAGTGTCGCCGTCAGCAATACGCCGCTCAACCCATGCACAGCCGCCCGCCGGCGTTGCCAACCCATGTCCCTATTTTCGGCGAGCTTGCTGCACTTCCGCCCATAGCAGAAAGCCCGCATCGCTGCGGGCTTTCGTTCTGATTATCTGGCACCGACCTACTTTCGAGGGGCCTTGCGGCCCGACTATCATCGGCGCTGGCGGGCTTAACTGCCGTGTTCGGGATGGGAACGGGTGTGACCCCGCCGCCATGGACGCCAGAAGACTTGAATTTCCCGCCATCTCGTTTCGTTCATGCCTAGGCGCCGAGCGGGCGACGTGTACAAGGGTACAGGAGCCCCGAGACAGCAACGGCATGGGCGAAACGAGGAAGCGGGGATCCCCAGCCGCGATGGCGAGCCGTAGCTCTAAGCCGATCGCGCTGGGAAAGCTGCGCAGAGAAGAACTTCCAGGTGCCGTGCACATGAACGCGTTTGTGGTCAAAAATTTCCGAGCGATT
>JASHTE010000108.1 GCA_030040695.1 Vulcanimicrobiota bacterium
GACGTGTGGCACCATGCGCTTGCAACGCTCGATGCCGCACCGCAAGGTGATCTCGTGCTGCGTCTCGCCGCACTGCTGCATGACGTTGGCAAGCCGCGAACGAAGGAAGGGCCGCACTTCTATCGTCACGAGCAGATCGGCGCCGCGATGACGCGAGAGCTGTTGCGCCGCCTGCGGTTCTCGAACGAAGTCGTCGAAGTGACGGCGCATCTCGTCGCGTCGCACATGTACGTTGCAGATCCGGCGCTCTCGGACGCTGCCGTGAGACGGTTTATTCGCCGAATCGGCGTCGCGCAGCTCGAGCGTCAGTTTGCATTGCGGCACGCGGACATCGCCGGGTCGGGGCTACCGAAGCGCGACGGTGGGAACGAGCAGTTCGAGGCGCGCGTGCATGAAGAGCTCGCGCGCAAGCCGCCGTTCTCCGTCGGGGATCTCGCGGTTGACGGCGAGGACGTCATTGCAGTGATGGTGCGCAGCGGCGCTGCGCCACAGGGCTTCCGCGGCGATCCGCGCGTGGGCGAGCTGCTGCAGCGTCTCTTCGAGCAGGTCACGGAGAAGCCCGAGCGTAACGAGCGCGAAACGCTCTTGGCACTCGTGAATGAATACCTTCGAGGACCTGCCGCGTAACCGCGGCGGGACGCGCGTGATCGCGCTCGTGAACCAGAAAGGCGGCGTCGGCAAGTCCACCACCGCCGTAAACCTCGGTGCCGCACTGGCAATGCTGGGCAAGAAAGTTCTCGTCATCGACGGCGATCCGCAAGGGAACACGACGACGGGCTTTGGTATCGAGAAGGGCGGTACGACGCCGAGCACCTATGAAATCCTCATGCGCCAAGTCGGAATCGAGGCAGCGCTGCGCAGAACCGAAGTCGATCGCCTCGACCTCGTTCCCGCAACGATCAACCTTGCCGGCGCAGAGATCGAGCTCGTCTCCGAGCTCTCGCGCGAGACGCGTCTGCGAGAGGCATTGCAGCCGGTGGTCGAGCGATACGAGTACGTGCTCGTCGACTCTCCGCCATCACTCGGCCTCTTGACGATCAACGCATTGGTTGCCGCGGGCGAGGCGCTCATCCCCGTGCAAGCAGAGTACTATGCCCTCGAAGGTCTTTCGCAGCTGACGCGCGTCATCAACCGCGTGCGTGAGGCGCTCAATCCGCCGCTCCACGTCAGTGGCGTGCTCGTCACGATGTACGACGGACGCACGCGCCTCGCCGTGGAGGTACTCGAAGAACTCGCGCGCTTCTTCCCGCAGCAGATGTTCAAGACGCAGATTCCGCGCAACGTGCGCCTCTCGGAGGCACCATCGTACGGCAAGCCGGTGATGCTCTTCGACCCGAAGAGCCGCGGCTCGCAGGCCTACATGTCGCTCGCGCGCGAGATGCTCGAGCCCGCGCAGGAGAAACCGCGAGGTGGGAGCGCGGAGCGCGAAGCGCGGAGTGCCGCGTTTCAAACACTGGAGCCCCCACGAGCGACGAGCGAAGTGGGGAAAGACGCGTGAGCGCCAAACCGGCACGCGGACTCGGGCGCGGCCTCGACGCCTTGCTCGGCGACGCACCGCTTCCCGTCGCTGCCGCGCAGGGGACCGGACTGCGAGAAATCCCGCTCGATCGTGTTGTTCCCAATCCTTTTCAGCCGCGTAAAGCCTTTCCGGAGAGCGGACTCGACGAGCTGCAACGCTCGATCCAAGAGCACGGCGTGCTCGTCCCAATCATCGTGCGCCCACGCGGCGATCGCTTCGAGATCGTCGCTGGCGAGCGCCGCTGGCGCGCGTGCGCAGCATTGCGACGCGCGACGATTCCGGCCATCGTGCGCGAGCAGAGCGACCGCGCCTCGCTCGAGACGGCGATCGTGGAGAATTTGCAGCGCGAGGACCTCAACGCGCTCGAAGAAGCGGCGGGGTACGCTCAGTTGATGGCAGACTATGAGCTCACGCAAGAGCAAGTCGCGCAACGCGTGGGAAAGAGCCGTCCCGCAGTCGCAAATGCGCTGCGCCTCCTCACGCTGCACGATTCAATCAAGGCGATGATCGTCGACGGGCGCCTCTCCGGCGCTCACGCGCGAGCCCTCCTCGCAGTGCCCGAACGTGAGCGCATGCCTCTCGCCGCGAGCGTCGTGGCGCGAGGGCTCTCGGTGCGCGAGCTCGAGCGGCTCGTGTCGGCGGCCGGAGCGCCGCGCGTCACGAGCGCTCGGCCGTTGCGCGCGCTTTCCGCGGAGGAGCGCGATTTCGAGGCCAGGTTGCGGGAGCGGTACGGCACGCGCGTCGTCGTCGTGCGCAGCGGCAACGGCGGGCGCATCGAGTTCCACTTTACCGACGAGGGCGAACTCATCGGCCTCGGCGAGCAGCTTCTTGGCGAAACGCGCCCTAAGCCGTGACGCGCCGCAGCGCGCCTCGCAACTGCACGGTATCTATCTCATCGTGAACGAAGGAGAGCGGATGCTCGAGATCGCGCGCGCGTCACTGGACGCCGGAATCCGCCTCGTGCAGTACCGCGCAAAGGATGGCGTCGAGCCATCCTCTCTGCGCGCCTTGCGCGAGCTGACGCACGCACGTGGCGCGCTCCTTATCGTGAACGACGAGTGGCAGTCGGCGCAAGCATTTGGATGCGACGGCGCACATTTGGGGCCGGGCGACCCGGGCTTTGAGGACCCCGTGGCGTTACGCGCCGCTCTGCCGGAGATGCTTCTCGGATTCTCGTGCGCAAGCGAAGCGGAGTTGCGTGCTGCGTACCGCGCCGGCGCGGACTATGCCGGCGTCGGCTCCGTCTACGCAACGCAGTCGAAGCCGGATGCCGGCGATCCGATCGGTATCGAAGGATTGCGCCGCATCGCGGCGGCCGCACCGCTGCCGGTCGCGGCGATCGGCGGCATTACCTTGAATAACCTTCGCGACGTTCGGCAGAGCGGCGTTGCGATGGCGGCAACGGTCGCGGCGATCGCCGATGCCGGTGATCCCGGCGCCGCGGCGAGCGCGTTCGTCCGGCTGTGGGAGGAGCGATAGATGCCGACGGTCCTCTCGATCGGCACGACGCATCCGCTCAACGTCGCCGGTATCGGCCGCGATCTCATCGTTGGAAGCGAATATGGCTGCAACGTCGTGAGCGCCCTCGCCGCGATTACGGCGCAAGACGATCGGGCCCTCCAGATGCTGCATGTGCTGCCTGCGAACGTGCTCGAAGCACAGCTCGGCGCGCTCGACCACGTCCTTGCCTACGCGATGCGCATCGGCGCGCTCGGCTCGACGGAGAACGTCGGCGTCGTGGCGATGCATCTCATC
>JASHTE010000109.1 GCA_030040695.1 Vulcanimicrobiota bacterium
GGCCTCGCCGTCGTGACACTCGTCTTCGCCGCTCTTCCCTCGCTCGATCCCGGCGCGCTCTCCGTGTACGGGCGTCTCTTCCACGGTGAGCGCGGTCTCGACTTTCTCGCCGATCTCTACGCCTTCGGCGCTGCGACGAGTTACTCGTTCGTCTTCGTCGCGCTCATCGCACTCCGTCTCACCGACCCATACAGTCCGCGCAAATTCAAGATTCCCCTGAACGTCCCCGTCCGCTTCCGCGGCCGCAAGACGTCGATTCCCGTTCTCGGCGTCGTCGGATTCTTCGGAATCTTCTCGATTCTCGTCTTTACGCTGATGACGCATCCGATCGGCCGTATCGCCGGCCCGTCATGGCTGCTCCTCGGCGTCATCCTGTACATGATTTATCGGAAGCATCGTCGTTTGCCGTATCTGCGCTCGCAGAAGCACGACTGGCGCCAGCACCAGCGCGAGATTTTGCGCACATCGGGCGATCTCGAGCTGCTCGACGAGTACGAGGCGAATCTCAAGTCGTGTTGATCTATCGCGGCATCGTCTTGCCGACCGGCTTCATCCTCGCGGGCGTCGTTCTGCTGCTGCGGCTCGTTCCCGGCGCCGTGCACGATGGCTTGCGCATCATCCCGGCGCTCGTGCTCGGGCTCGCGCTCATCGCCCTCGGCGTCCACCGCATCCTGCTTCTCCGGCGCCTTCGTAAGGCCGCATGATCCCGCAGCCGGAAGTTCACGTGACCCTCATCGGCGCGGCGGCGGCCCTCTTTCTCGCGGCCACGATCGTCACCACGTTCTGGTGGATGCTACATCCACCAGTTTCGTTCGTCGAGCAGCGAGCAAAAGAGGCCGAGACGGAGCTCGAGCGAATGGTCGGCTCCATCATCGTCGTCTTCACGCCCGAGATCGCCTCCGGCCACATGATGGCTCTGGCGGCGAAGCTCGCACATGGAGAACGTTCGGATCTGCTGGCGATCTACGTGATCGAGATGCCGTATACGCTTCCACCCGATGCGGAGATGCCGCTCGAGGAGCGGACCGCACTCGATGCGCTCGGCGCGGCAGAGACGATTGCAAAAAACACCGGCATCTCCATCCGAACGGAGATCGTCAAGGCGCGCTCGACCAAACAGGCCGTGCTCGACATCGCAAAGCGCGAGCGGGCGAACTTGCTGGTCGTGGGCGATCATCGGGAGGGGAAGTACGTCGGAGCGCCGCTGAGCCGAACGATCGAGGAGATTGCCGCCGATGCGAAGTGTGACGTCTTGATCGGCGTCGAGGGAAAGCACGGCACGCTCCTCACCGAGGCCCAAGGCACAACGACTCAGAGCCCCGCCGCGCAACAGGAGCAATGAATGTTTCGTCTACGTTTTGCAGGAGCCGCTCTTCTCACCATGGCGCTCCTTACGTCGTTGGCACGCGCCGCGAACAGTGCGCCGGCAATCGACGCGTTTCGCGCCGCGTTTGCATCGGTGAACGACTACACCTATAAGCTGCACTCGCACGAAATTCTCGGAACGCAAGTGCAGGACCGTATCTACGACTACTCGTTCATGAAGCCGCACTTCGCAAAGACGTACATCGAAGCGGGCGACGGCCAGGGTTCGGGCGGCGTCTGGGCCGGCGGCGACCAGGTGAGCGGGCATCAGGGTGGCATGCTCTCGTTCGTCCACTTGAAAGTGGACCTGCACGATTCGCGCGCAACATCGATTCGCGGATACACGATTCCAGACGGCCTCATGCAAGACGTCGTCGACACGTATGCTAACGTTCCCGGCAAGCTCACGCAGAGCGATGGCGGTACCGTCAGCGGGGAGCCGACCGACCGGTTAGAGCTGATCGTCGACAATCCGAGCGCGAACAAGGGCGTCTCACGCCAAGTCCTATACCTGAGCAAGAGCACGCACTTTCCGGTGCGCCAGCTCCTCTACGCGGGTGACACCCTCGTCCTCGATCAGACCTTCTACGACGTGCACACGAACGTCGGCCTGACGCAAAACGACTTCCCGTTCTAGAACCCGGATGCGCTGAAGAACCGCCTTCGAAGTTGGTCGAGCGCGACGGCGAGAAGAATCACCGCGCCGAGGACGACCATCTGCAAGTACGAGTTGATGTTCAGCAGATTCATCGCGTTGTTGAGCGAGCCGATCAGCAGCGCGCCGAAGAACGTGCCGACGATCGTGCCACGCCCTCCCATGAGGCTCGTTCCGACGACGACGACGGCGGCGATCGCACCGAGCATCTCGTTCCCGGTCCCGGTTTGCGGTGAGCCAGACGAGAAGAGTGCCATGTAGAGGAAGCCGACGACCGCCGCACAGACACCGCTGATCACGTAGACGAGCGTCTTCATCTTCGCCACGTCGATGCCCGCGAGGCGCGAGGCTTCCTCATTCCCACCGATCGCGAGAACGTACCGCCCGAAGCGCGTTCGCGTGAGCAAGGCCGAGAAGAACACGCCTGCGACGAGCATCCACACGACGGGAATCGGAATGCCGGGAAGATGGAGCGCGCTCGTGAGGCCGCCGAGGAAGAGACCGTAGCCGGTATTCTGAAAGTCGGTGACGTTCAGCGCAACCGGCCGCCCTCCCGAGAAAATGTACGAGAGTCCAAGCGCGATCTGCATCATCGCGAGCGTCGTGATGAACGGCGGCAGATTGAGCTTCACGACCGGAAGCGCGTTCACGTATCCTGCGGTTGCGCCGACGGCGAGGCCCGCCAAGAGCGTCACGGCAATCAGCGCGAAGCCGGAGAGGTGCAGCGCGTTGGCGACGATCGCCATGACGACCCCGCAAAGCGAGACGAGCGATCCAATCGAGAGGTCGATCCCCGCGGTGATAATAACGAACGTCTCGCCGATTGCCAAGATGAAATTGTACGTTATCTGACGCAGCACGGTAACGATGTTGCTCGGACGCAAGAACGCGCCGTGCGCGGCAACGTCGATGACGATGATGAAGGCGACGAAGAGCACCGCTGCAGCACAAAGGCGCAGCCAACGGGCGCGGGCAGGGCCTCTTACGTCGGTCATGCCGCAGCTCCGGCGGCCGCGAGCATCACCGCGTCCGCTGTCGCCTCAGCGCGACTGAACTCACGAACGAGACGCCCGCCGCGCACGGCGTAGATCCGATGCGCCATTCCGAGCACCTCGGGCAGGTCGCTCGAGACCATGAGGATCGCGGCGCCGTTGCGCGCGAGGCTTGCCATGAGCGCGTAGATCTCGGCCTTTGCGCC
>JASHTE010000110.1 GCA_030040695.1 Vulcanimicrobiota bacterium
ACGAGCTCGCACGCCGTTGCCAGGAGCGCAACGATGAAGAGCGACCAGAGCGGCTCGTTGCGGCGATCGAGGCTGCCGAGCGCTCTCGGGAGCACACCGTCTCGCCCCATTGCGAAAACGGAGCGCGAAAGGTAGAGGATGGTCGTCCAGAGCGCGGAGAGCGTCGACGCGAGAACCGTGAGGACGATCGCGAAGCGCCACACGCTCCCGCCGAGACGCTCGCCGACGTACGCGAGCGCGTCGGTTTGGTGCGCGACCAATCCGCCGATGCCACCGAGGCGCAGATATGCAGCCATGCAGGCCGCCATGATCACAACGGTGACGACAAGCCCGGTCACGCCGCCTCTCCCCGATGCTCGCGCGTCACCCTCAACCTCCTCGCTTGCGGATGCCGAGACTTCCCAACCGTCGACCATCCAGACGCCGAGTGTCATCGCGCCGAAGAAGCCGCCGATCGTCAACGGAACGGCAACGGTGTGCGTCTGTGGAGCGGGTGGAACGATGCATGATGCGAGCGCGCTCGCCGCAAGAACTCCGAGCTCCACGAGCAAGGCGACGAGCGTCACCCGCGCCGTCGGACGAATCCCAGCATAAAGGAGAATCGCGCTCCCGACGATCCAGACGGCGCCGGTCGCCGCTGCCCAACGCGGGTCTTGCACGTGCGCCGGAGCAACGAGAGCAAGTGTGTAGATGCCGGCGGGAACCGCAACCGCCATCGTGGCAAAAAAATTCGAGAGCAGGAGGAGCCACGCAGCGTAGGCGCCCGCGTACGATCCGAACGCCTCGCGAACCCACGAGTACGCGGAGCCTGCGTTCGGCGAGACGCGCGAGAGCATCGCATAGCTGATTGCGATGCAGAGCATGATGCCGGACAGAGCGATGAGTGCCGCGAGCGCGAGGCCGCCCGCCGCCGCCACCATCGGACCCACCGTCGAGGCGAGTGAGTACGCCGGCCCCATCGATGCTGATGATAGGACCGAGATATCGAAGAAGCGCAGCACGCGCGGAAGCCGCCGCGGCACGGACCCCCCTTCCCCAACGCCAGGGCTGTGCCCCCGGCATGGCAGGAGGCGCTGGCCGCAGCTAAAAAAGCTGAGTTACCTTAGGGTAGCTCGCTTTCCCGAGCCGCTTCCCCTCCATACATTGAAGAGAGGCAATATGAGAAAACTGCTCTTCCCAAGTGCAATCGCAGCAGTGTTTGGATTGGCCCTTATGTCGCTGCCGACGACGGCAAGCGCGCAACCAGCGTGGCAGGTCCCACCGGGTTGGTCCTTCACCGGCGGCTACGTCGGTCTCAACCTCGGCGCAGTCCAAAATATCGATAACGGAGACGATGTCTCGTACTACCATAACATCGAGTACGGTTCCGGTAGTATCCCGCCCGTATTTGGAAAGATGCATGCCATAGGTTTTATCGGCGGCGCAACACTCGGCTACAACTGGCAGCTCGACCGCCTCGTGATCGGCGTCGAAGGCGACTACGACGGCTCGAGCCTGAACGGCAGTGTCTCATTTACCGGTCACGTACCGGAAGTCGGGATCCCCGGCGCCACCGGTACCTTCAACGCATCGGAACAACTGAGCTGGTTCTCGACCGAGCGCCTGCGCCTCGGCTTCGTCACCTCTCCCGGATCGATGGTGTACTTGACGGGCGGCGCGGCGCAAGGCCAGTGGCAACTCCAGTCCAACTACATCTTCCCGGCGGTAAGTTATTCGGAGACGACCCAGGCCACACGCACGGGTTGGGCCGAGGGTATCGGCTACGAGACCGCACTCGCTTCGCGCATCACCTTTAAGGTCGACGTGCTGTCGTACAACTTGCAACCCTTCCAGACGCAAGCCCTACCGAACACCGCCTACTTTGGTTACACGGCCGGCAAGAACTTCTTCTTCCACGGCACCACCGCGCGCATCGGCATTAACTGGAAGTTGTAAAGTTGTCGCCCTGAGCGAAGGATGACAACTCGATCACTCGAGGCCGCAGATTGAGCTCGTGCAGCACGTGCTCGTACTCTGCGGCCTCGATTTCGTCCGAGTGCTTTCCTAGGAGGGCAACGAGCGCGGCTTGGACGACGTTCGTGCCGAAGGAGCGGCCACCGAAGTCCGGCGTCGTCGTGACGAGCGTTGCGACGCCGCGCCTGCGGAGATCCTCGACGTCCGCGTCGGTCACGGTATTCGTGAGCACGATCTTTCCGTCGAGCCGGTCCGGCATGTAGCGCCGCATGAAATGAAAATCGCCGGCGAGGATCTCTGCCTCGTCGTAGTATTGCGGATACTTCGGCTCCGGCGGTTGCTCTTGTTTCCTGCCGGTAGGATAGAAAAATTGAAATGGCAGCTTACAGGCATCGGGGAGATACTTCTCGGCCATCTCCTCGAAGGTTTTCAAGTCGCGCACCGGCTTGTCGAGATCGAGCGCGAAGATAAAATCGCCGAATAGCACGTCGGCGCCGGCGTCGACGAGTGCCTGCGCCATGCCGAAGCGGTCAAGCGCGCTCACCATCAACACGTTTTTCCCGTGGAGGTCGACGCCGAGCTCCTCCTGCACGAAGCGCACGGCCTCGCGCTCGAGCGTATTCTTCAGACCGCTGCCGTCGACGACTGGCGTAATCTTCGCAGCCTCGAGCAACCGCAGGCCGTCGCGCAGTGCATAGCGTTTCGTCCCCGCATAGAGGTACACGTCGATGCCGCCGAGGCCGATCGCATCGACCTTTCCATCAAGCTCCCGCACCTTCGCGATCGCGGTATCGAGCTTGCCGTCGACGCCGCTGCGCATGATGTCGAACTCCTCGCCGAGCAGCGTGACGCGGGCGTGGTGATCGCGCGTCGACGACCCCAGCGATATGGAGATGATGCGCTTCATGCCGGCACGCGTGCGCGCCGTTCGTGCGCAGCTTCGCGCGCCGCCGCGATTCTCTCCGGCGTAATCGCAGTATCGAACGCGCGCATGCCGCCGAGCGCGAAACCGCAACGCTCCGCCATGCGCTCCATCTCGAGCACTCTCTCGAGATCGATGCCGCGACCGAGCGTGTAGCACTCGAAGCGCTGCTCGAGCGCGAGCACCATGGTCTCGCTCATACAAGCGAGCGCCGTGCGCGGCGGCAGGTTGAGATCGAACTCGGTACCGCGTTCCCTCACGCGCTCGAAGCGCGGCTCACCGGGAACGAGCATGTTTCCGCCCTCGGTGACGAGCACGTCGGGGCGCAGGCTCGCGACGCGACGGCTTACGTCGTGTGGAAGAGAGAGCTCGCAGACCGCGGCGCCCGTCTGTAAATCCTCCGGCTCGATCACGTCCTGGGTCGAAGAGGTTGCGGTGAGCACGAGCTGCGCGCAACGCACCCCCTCGGCGACGTCCGTCGTCGACGTCGACTCGCAGGCGAGCGAGCCCGCGAGGTCGTCATGCATCTTCCGTAATCGCGTCGCGTTACGCGCGACGAGCACGAGCCGTCCGACGTGCGGCGCGAGAAGGCGCACGCAGGCCCCGCCGATCGATCCCGTTGCGCCGATCACCGCCGCAGTCGCCGCCGCGGGATCGATTCCCATCTCACGCGCGCCCCGCAGGAGGCTTTGCACGCCTGCGGCGATCGTGAGCGAGTTGCCCGTCGTCACGGGAATCGGCGCGCGCTGCGCGACCGTGACACCTCCATCGCCGACAACGCCGGTGAAAGCCCCGAGCCCTGCAACCTGCGCGCCGAGCTCGGCACCGAGCTCGATCGCGCGTACGATGCGTTCGTAGACTTCCTCGCGCGGAAAGGCGAGCATCTGCTCCGGCAAGAGCGGGGCGGCGACGAACCAACCCTCGGTTTCACGTCCATCGGGTGCGCGCACGCCGGTGACGTGCACTGCCGCCCACGCCGGCATCCATTCCAGAATTTTGCGTACGATCGGCGCGCCCTTCCCCTTTGCGCCCGGCTCGTACCGCGCTACGTCCTCGAGGCTCAATGGATGAATGATGAAGCAGAACTTTGGCAGGTCCGTCATCGCCTCTCTGCCTCTCTTTTCAATGCTGCGAGCATCATCTCACTGTTCTCGCGAACCTTCTTCTCGAGTGTGGGCCCGATGAGCTCGGCGAGCGTCGGAACACCGAAATCGTATTCGACGCCGAGCACGACGTGCGTCACGCCCGCACGCTCGGTGAACGTCCAGCTCCCTTCGAACGTATCGAGGTCGCCTTCCAACAGGCGATAATCGATGCGCAGTCCCTCGTCATCGAAGCGATCCTCCTCGGTCCACTCGATCGGTGCCTCTTCCACGAGTGTCTTCCAGCGTGAGATGACCCCGTCCGCCCTCCTCTCGAGCACGGTGACGCTCTCGACGTCCGGCATGAACTCTGGAAAGCGCTCCTGCTCTTTTGCAAGCTCGTAGATGACGCGCGCTGGGGCAATCACGTCGATCTCCGTCTCGACATACGCCATTCCTCAGGGAAGCTCTGAAGGAGCCGCTGCATGTAGCGCGCCGAGCTTCTCGTACGCGGTCGCGACGCCGGCGCGCAGTGCCGCCAGCGCGCGCCGAACCTCTTCCTCGGTGACGATGAGCGGCGGCTCGAGGCGGATGACGCGCTGCTGGTTGAGCGTCCACGCCGCGGTGACGCCCTGGTGCAGCATCTCGGGGATGATCGTGCCGCCGTACCCTTCGTGCACGAGCTCGACGCCGACGAGCAATCCCAGCCCGCGTGCCTCGCGAACCACCGCCGGATACTCCGCCGCAATCGCGCGTCCGCCTTCGAGGAGCTGCGCACCGCGCACGCGCGCGTTCTCTGCGAGATGCTCTTCGTCGAGCACGTCCATCGCCGCGATCGCGGCGGCACAGGCGAGCGGATTGCCGCCGAACGTCGACGTATGGAGCAGCGGCGCCTTGCCGTAGGCTCGGTCCCATACCTGCGCACGTGCAACGAAGGCGCCCACGGGAATGACGCCGCCGGAGAGACCTTTTGCAAGCGTCATGACGTCCGGAACGACGTCGTCGCGATCGCAACCGAAACGAAAACCGCATCGCCCAAGCCCCGTTTGCACTTCGTCGGCGACGAACAACGCGCCGGCGCGCTCGCACGCCAGTTTCGCTTCACGAAGGTAGCCGATCGGCGGAACGTTGACGCCGCCCTCTCCCTGGACCGGCTCGACGATGAAAGCAGCGGCATCGTGCAGCGCACCCTCAAGCGCACGAACGTCAGCGAAAGGTACGTGCTCCATCGGAGCGAGCAATGGTTGAAACGGCGCGCGGAACGTATCGCGGCCGCTTGCGGAGAGCGCGCCGAGTGTCTTGCCGTGGTAGGCGCCCTCGGTAGCGACGATCTTCGCGCGACCGGTGGCAGCGCGGGCGAGTTTGATCGCTCCTTCAACCGCCTCGGTTCCCGAGTTGCACCAGAAAGAGACCTGCAGATCGCCGGGAGTGATCTCGGCGAGACGCCTCGCCGCTCGTCCGAGCAGTGGGTCGAACATCGTCTTGCCGGAGAGGGCGATGAGCTCTAACTGCGCGCGTACCGCTTCGACGACGCGCGGGTGCGTATGACCGAGCGTGAAGACGCCGTAGCCGCCGGCAAAATCGAGATACGCCTTGCCGTTCTGATCCCAGATCGTTGCACCATGCGCGCGTGTCTCGACGGGGCTGCCCGAGAGCTTCATCACGCGCGCGAGCGCCGGGTTCACGTAGCGGCGGTAGTTTTCGTAGGTCTCCTCGGCAAGTCGCGCCGGATCCGCCGCGCCGTAGAGCGCGTCGTGTCCCTCGATCATACCGCCGCCTTCGCCGCAAGCGGCGATGAACCTAGTGAATCGCCACTCCGTACGTTCCGTCGATCGTCGTCGTTGCGCCGGTGATCTGCTGCACCGGCGCGACGTTGCCCGTGGCGTTTGGAGCGAAGACGAGAACCGACGAGTTCCCGGTGCTCGAAATATAGATGTAGCCCCGGCCGTCAACCGCGATCCCGTCCGGTCCTTGGAGCAGCGTGTTCGAGCCGGAGATCGTGTTGATCGGTGCCGTGTTCCCACTCGCGCTCGATGAGAACTCGAGAACCGATTCGCCCGTGTAGTTGGCGACCCAAAGGTTCCCGTGCGAGTCCCGCCACGGCCCAACGGGGCCGTCGAGCTCCGTGCTCACGCCGGAGATCGTGTTCGTCGGAGCGACGTTGCCGTTCGCGCCGGCTGCGAACTCTTCAATCGATTCGCCGCCGTAGTTTGCGACGTATATGTTCCCGTTCGAATCGACCGCGAGTCCCCACGGGAGGTCGAGTCCGGTGGAGGCGCCTACGATTTGATCGGTCGGCGCAACATTTCCATTTGCGCTCGCCGGAAAGACATCGATTGCGCTCAGGGTGTAGTCGGCGGCGTAGATGTGCGACGAGGTGACGTATACCGCCGACAGCCCGTCAAACGTCGTGTTGCTCCCCGTGATGTCGACGGTCGGCGCCACGTTACCGTTCGCGTTTCCCGCATACTCGGTCACCGCTTTGCCGAGGTATTGTGGCACCCATAGATTGCCCGAGGGGTCGAAGAACGGAATGATCGGGTTGTCCATCCCGGTCGACGCGCCGGAAATCGACGTCGAAGGAGCCACGTCTCCGGTCGCGGTCGCGCTGAACGTCAAGAGCGCATACGGGATTTCATTCGAGACTGCGACCGTCGTCGCTCTGCTGGCGGTAGCGTGCGGCGTGTTCGGAGCGGTGCCGCTCGACGTGCACGCCGATAGCATCGCGCCGAGGACGAGAAGTAGCGGAACGTATCTCATCGGGAATCCTTTCTTGGCGTGTTCATTTTCTTGGCTAGGCGCGCTGACCCTGCTTCATGTGATTACGCCGCGAGCGGTCGCTCCAGACCAACGATCGTCTCTTCGATGAGCGCGATCGCGTCGGCGGCACGGTCGAGGCGCATGAGCCGCTCGCGCAGTTGCGCAGCACCCGGAACGTTCTTCAGGTACAGTGCAACGTGCTTACGCATCTGCGGTACCGCACGCACCTCTCCCCACTCGTCGAGCATCGCATGATAATGGGCGATCGCGTAGCGCAGGCGATCGGCGGCGCTCGGCGCCGGCTGCATCGCGCGCCCTTCCATGAGATCGCGGATCTGCGAGATGAGCCACGGGTTACCGAGCGTCGCGCGCCCGAGCATGATCGCGTCGACGCCGCTCGCGCGCATGCGATCCATCGCGAGCTGCGCGTCGTCGAGATCGCCGTTGCCGATGACAGGAATGTCGACCGCGCGCTTCAGGCGCGCGATGTGCTCCCAATCCGCGTTGCCCTTGTAGAACTGCTTCGCAGTGCGCGCATGGAGAGTAAGCGCCTTGACGCCGGCCTCTTGCGCGCGCCTCGCGACGTCGATGTACACCAACTGCTCCTCGCTCCACCCGAGGCGCATCTTCATCGTCACCGGACAGTCGACGGCCTCGACGACGGCCCGCATAATCGCCTCACAGCGATCTGGATCGCGCAAGCACGCGGAACCGCCGTTCGTCTTCGTCACCTTCGGCGCTGGACAACCGAAGTTGATATCGACGATGTCGGCACCGCACTCGCGCACGACCTTCGCGGCAAACGCCATCGTCTGCGGATCGTCACCCCAGAGCTGCGTCGAGACAGGCCGCTCGAGCCCATGCTGATCGATCATCTCCATCGTGCGCTTGCTGCCGTACTTCAGTGCGTTCGAAGAGACGAACTCGGTGACCGTGAGGCCGAGCCCGAAGGGCTTGTAGAGCGCTCGCATCGTGCGGTTCGTGACACCCGACATCGGCGCGAGCACGATGGGCGGCCAGATCTCGATTGCTCCGATACGCAAGGCAGCGCGCCTAGTGAATCGCCAGGCCCCAGGTCTCGGATACCTCAGACGTTGCGCCCTCGATCGTCTGAACGGGCGTCGCGTTCCCGCTCGCGCCGGGTGCAAAAACGTTGACGGCATACTTGCTCTCATCACTCTCGTAGATATAGCCCTTGCCATCGACAGCGATCCCAGTGGGGTCCGCCACGTTCGTATTACTGCCGGAGATCGTGTCGATAGGAGCCACGTCGCCCGTCGCGCTGGAGGCAAACTCGAGAATGTCGGCGCCGAGATAGTTTGCCACCCACAAATTCCCGTGCGTGTCAAGCGCAAGGCCGATCGGGTCCACGAGCGTCGTCGTGCTCCCCTTAATCGTCACCGAAGGCGCCACATTGCCGGTCGCGCTCGAGGAGAACTCGTTGAGCGAGTCGTTGCCGTAATCGAGCTCCCAAATCGCACCGCTCGACGTCACGGTGACGTCCGCCGGGTAGTCGAGGTCGGTCGAGGCGCCGACGATCTCTTGCGCCGGCGCGACATTGCCGCTCGACCCGGCGCTGAAGACGAGAACGGAGTGAGCGTCGTAGTTCGCAATGTAGATTGCGCCGCTCGACGTAACGTAGACGCCCAGCGGGCAGTCCAGCGTCGTGTTCGAGCCGCTGATCGTCACGCTTGGGGCAACGTTCCCGGTTGCACCGGCCGAGAACTCTAGCACAGACTCCCCTCCGCAGTTAGCGACCCAGATGTTGCCGTGCGAATCCTCGGCAATGCCGTACTGGTCGTCGAGGGTCGTATTGCTTCCCGAAATGTTGGTCGACGGAGCGATGTCGCCGGTGGCGGTGGCGGGAAACGTCAACAAGTTGTCATCGTTATAGTTCGAAACTGCGATGACCGAGGCACGAGAGGTAGT
>JASHTE010000111.1 GCA_030040695.1 Vulcanimicrobiota bacterium
CCCGGAACGCCCGTCAGCTTGATCGCCATGCCGTGCGCGAAGGCATGCTGATCGTCGGAGCCCGAGGCGTTCGAGAAACGAATCCACGCCGTGTAAGCGTGCGCGTGTGAGAAGACACCGATTCGCAACGCCGTGGGCGTCGTGGCGAGAACATCGAAATGGGCTTTGACGCAGCCCTGCGCGTGCGCGTGAGCGTCGCGCTGAGCGGGACGCTCACCGGCGCGGTAGGCCGTAAGAACTTCACGCGAGAGAAGCCGCACGATTTGGCGCGTAGCGAGCTGCTCGTTCTCCACGCTTCTCGGCCGCGGCGGAGCGGAGGCACACCCAGCGGCGGTGAGATAGAGCGCAAATGCAACTGCGAAGGCGCCGCGCATCAGATTTTCCGCGGCGGACGCTTAGGGCCAGGAAGACCAAGGCCGTCGACTGTGGGTGTCCAAAGGCGGTCCTCGAAGGAGGCCATTGCTTAGTTTGGACCTTAACACAGAACGCGAAGTTAGGCAACGCAAAATCTCGAGATTTCGATGGCTCTGCGGCTCGACGCGGTTGTTTCCGAACGCGCGCGTGTGACGCGGTCGCAGGCGCGCGCGCTCATCATGGAGGGGCGCGTGCGCATCGATGGCGTTCCGGCGACGAAGGCCGGGCAGAGCGTTCGTGAAGGCGCGCAGATCGAGATCGCGCAGCTACGGCGATTCGTCAGCCGTGGCGGTGAGAAGCTCGACGCGGCGTTGGACGCATTCGCCATCGAGGTGCGCGGAACAGAGGTGCTCGACGTCGGCGCATCGACCGGAGGGTTCACCGATTGCCTGTTGCAGCGCGGCGCAGCTCTCGTAACCGCGCTCGACGTCGGCTATGGACAGCTCGACTGGCGTTTGCGCAACGACCCGCGCGTGTGCGTGATCGAACGCACGAACTTTCGCACGCTTCCGGATGACGCGTTTCCCGACGGCTTCGATCTCATCACGATCGACGCGTCGTTCATCTCCTTACGTCCGATCCTCGCACGTGCCGTCAGCTATCTGCGCCCGAACGGGACGATCGTCGCGCTCGTGAAGCCGCAGTTCGAGGCAGGGCGCGAGCGCGTGCAGCGCGGCGGCGTCGTGCGCGAAGCGAGCGTCCACCGAGAGGTTCTTGCGCAGGTTGTCACCGCGGCGCGCGAGCTCGGGCTCGTCGCGGTCGCGCTCGTCGCATCACCACTGCGCGGACCGGCGGGGAATCGCGAGTTCTTCATGGCCTTCGGACGAAGCGGTACGCCGATCGGCACAGAACGAATCGCCGAGGTGGCCGGCGAAGAGAGAGAAGAATGACGACGCTGACGGTTGAGCAGGGCACGATCGCACTCTACGTCGACCACTACCGCGAGGACGCGCGCACGATCGCGACCCGCGTCGCAAACTCGTTCCGCCAGCGCGGCTACGACGTTACGGAGCTTCCGGGAGAGGTCGGCGGTGTGGCGCTCATCGTTACCGTCGGCGGTGACGGCACGCTGCTGCACGCGGCGAAGCTGGCGGTGGAACGCGAGATCCCGATCATCGGTATCAATACGGGGCGCCTCGGGTTTCTTACCGAGTTCGACGAGGACGACGAGCGCATCGATCGTCTCCCCGACTTTCTCGCTCAGGGCTTGCACATCGAGGAGCGTCTTGCGCTGCTCGCCGAGTATCGCGGCGAGAACCGTTTTGCTCTGAACGACGTCATCGTGCGCAAGGGCGGCGTGCCGCGCATCGTCCCGTTCACGCTGAGTCTCGACGACGACGCCGCCGCGCAGGTGCCCGCCGACGGGATCTGTATCGCGACGCCGACCGGATCGACCGCCTACTTCCTCTCCGCCGGCGGTTCGATCATCTCACCGCGCGTCGACGCCTTCGGCATCGTCCCGCTGCTGCCGCACACGCTCTTCTCGCGCCCGATCATCGTGCCCGCAAGCTCGCGTATGGAGATTCGCTGCGACGTCGAGCCGGCGGATGCGCAGCTGGAGTGCGACGGCGCGGCCGTCGCGGAGATCGAGCCCGGCGAGAGCGTCTTCGTGCGGCGCCACCCGAAGAAGGTGCTCTTTGCGCGCACCGCACCGCTGCACTTCTTCGAGCGTCTCGAAGAGAAGATGCGTTGGGGTGTTTCCATTAAGGACCGGCTGCGTTAAAGAGACTTGATGCTGCGTCGCCTTCGGATCGAAAACTTCGCGCTCATCGAGCGCGCCGAGGTAGCGTTTGCGCCGGGCGCCACGATTTTCTCGGGTGAGACCGGCTCGGGGAAGACGATGCTCGTCGGGGCACTTGCCTTTGCGCTCGGCGCTCGCTCGGATCTCGCGACGGTGCCGAGCGACGCAAAGCGCGCCCTCGTCGAGCTCGCTTTCGAACCGGATGACGCGCTCGCTGCTCGACTGAAAGAGGACGGGTTCGAGCTCGAGCCGGGAGAGGAGGCGGCGCTGCTGCGCGAGCTGACGCCGGCGGGAAAGTCGAGCCTGCGTCTATGCGGACGCTCGGTGACTGCAAGCTACGTGCGAGACCTTGCGCCGGCGATCGCAGAGATCATCGGTCAGCACGAGGCGCAGCGCCTACTTGCCGCCACCTATCACTTGGAGCTGCTCGATCGCTTCGCGGGTGCGGATGCGCTTGCGGCGCGCGCGGCGATGGCCGAAGGTTACGCGCGAGTGCACGAGCTGCGCGAGCAGCTCGCCGCGATGGAGTCGCACGAACGAACGGCGATCGCGCGCTTCGAGGAGGCGGCGTACGCAGTAGAAGAGATCCGTGCGGCCGCGCCGCAGAGCGGTGAGGACGAACGCTTGAACGAGCGCAGACGCTATCTCGACAACGTCGAGCGCATCGCGAGCGCGCTGCGCGGCGCGCACGAAGCGCTCGCGGACGACGATGCAAGCGCGGTCGCGGCCCTCGGCACGGCGAGCGCGGCACTCGCGGGAATCGGCAACGTTGCGCCGTCCCTCGCGGCCGTTGCCGACGAACTTGGGGCGCTCCAGAGCGAGGCGAACGAGCTCGCGGCCCGGATCGCGCGCGAGCTCGAAGCGACTGAATACGACGCGGGCGAGGTCGAGAGCATCAACGCGCGCCTCGACCTCTTAGACCGGTTGAAACGAAAGTACGGTGCGACGATCGAGGCGGTGCTCGCGCGCTCGAGCGAGGCGCAGCACATCGTTTCGGAGCACGAACAGCGCGACGAGCGGAGCGCCGAGCTGCAGAGAGCGCTTGCGGCTGCCGAGGCGGGCCTCGCCGCACATGCAAAACACCTGAGCGCGCTACGGCGCGCGGCTGCGAAGAAGCTCGTCGAGCGCGTGCAACGCGAGTTCGGCGATCTCGCGCTCGGCTCGGGGAGCTTCGAGGTTTCGTTCGACACGTTGCCCGAAATCTCGGCATCCGGCGCTGAGCGCGTAGAGTTCATGTTTTCCGCGAACGCCGGGGAGCCGGCGCGTCCGCTCGCACGCGTCGTCTCAGGCGGCGAGCTCTCGCGCGTGCTCCTCGCGCTCGTCGTCGTGCTGGCGGAGGCGCGCGAGCGAACGGCGCTCGTCTTTGACGAGATCGACGCGGGCATCGGCGGCGAGACCGCGGTCGCGGTCGGTGCGCGGATCGGCCGACTCGCGCGGAGCGGGCAGGTGCTCTGCATCACGCACTTGGCGCAGCTCGCGCGCTGGGCGGATCGCCACTACGTGCTCGAAAAGCACGAACGCAAGGGCGTCACGACGATCGGCGTGCGCGAGGTCGCGAGCGAACAGGAGAGAGCGAGTGAGATTGCACGGATGCTCTCGGGCGAATCTCACGACGCGGCGCTCAGGCACGCTCGCAAAATCCTGAAGGGCACTATCGACTCCGGCGCGCGCCGAAGTTTGCCCTGAGTGGGGAGGTATTGGTCTTGCTAGCTGCAGCGACTCTCACGGTTAACGCCATTTACTCGGCGCATCCGCTGGCGGGAGTTCCGCCGAGCGCGTTCACGTGGTCGCCCGACGGGTCGAAGCTCATCTACACGATCGCATCGCCGGATACGACGAAACCGCAGACCATTCGTGTCCGCGACCTGAGGACGGGAAGCGATCGGGTGCTGCTGCGCGCCCGTTCGACGATACGTGGCTCGCGTTCGCGCCCGCTCTCTCAGATCGTCTGGTCGCCCGACGGGAGGCGCATCGCCTATCTCAACGGCGACGACCTTTGGGTTGCCGTCGTGCAAACAGGGCGCGACATCCGGGTTGCCGCCGGTGCCGATGATCCGGAGTGGTCGCCGGACGGCACGCGGATCGCGTACGTGCACGCGAACGACCTGTATGTCGTTACCGTCGGCTCAGGCGAGCGGCGACGCCTCACGTTCACCGGCTCTGCAACGCGCATCAACGGCGATCCGGATTGGCTCTACAGCGAGGAGCTCGACGTCGCGCACGCTTATGCGTGGTCACCGAACGGCGACGCGATCGCCTACCTTTCGTTCGACGAGAGGCCGATAGCGCCGTTTCCGATTCAGGACTACCTGCCGACGAACAACACGGTGGAGGAGCAGCGCTATCCGCTGGCGGGGCATGCGAACGCGGGCGTCAGCTTGCACGTCGTCGACGTTGCGACCGCGCGCAGCGGGCTGCTCTACGACGGCGCGGCGCGCGACGAGTATCTTGTCTCGTTCACATGGGCGCCGGACGGCAGCGGCGTGCTCGATGAGATCCTCGACCGCGCGCAGCAGCATCTACGCCTCGAGCTCTTCGCGCGCGACGGCGGATCTTCGCGCACGATCTGGAGCGAGTCGGACAGGCGCTTCGTCGACGTACAACCTGCGCCGACATGGCTGCCCGATGGCCACAGCTTTGCCTGGCTCTCCGCCCGCGGCGGCGTGCAAGGCGTCTATCTCGTGGGGCTCGATGGACGCGCGCGCTTGCTCACCGGCTCGACGCCGATCGCGGCCATTCTGCGTGCAGACCGCGACGTGATATATACAGCCGCGATGGCCCCTACACGACGCGAGCAGACGCTTCTCGCGATGCCGCTGCACGGTGCGCCGCGAATCGTAACGCGCGAACGCGGCTGGCACACGATCTCGATGCCGCTGCACGGCGACGCGTACGTCGACGCGTTCTCCTCGGTCTCACAGCCGCCGGTCGTGGCGATTCGTAGCCTCGGCTCGTCGCGAGAGCAGCAGCTCTTCAGAACGCCTTCGCTCGCGAACGACGATCTTGGCACGACGCGCGAGCTCGAGATTCCCTCGAAGTGGGGCCCGCTCGACGCGGTGCTCACGGTGCCGCGCGACTTCGACCCAAGCCGACGCTATCCGGTGATCGTCACCGCATACGGCGGACCGCTGCCCGTCGGTGCCGCGCTCCCGAGCGCGGATCGTTGGCAGGGGCTCTACACGTTCTTGCTCGCGCAGCACGGCTTCTTGTGCTTTAGTATCGACGGGCCGGCATCGAACGTCGACCGCATCTCGAATGAGCGGATGTTCTCGGAGCGCATGGGGCTTATCGCGATGGCGGGACAGCTCGCCGGCGTGCAATGGCTCAAGCGGCAGCCGTACGTCGACGCGTCGCGCATCGGGCTTTTCGGCTGGAGCTACGGCGGCTATCTCACGTCATTCGCGCTGACGCACGCGCCGGGCGTCTTTCGCTCCGGCATTGCGGGCGCGCCACCTGCCGACTGGCACTTCTACGATACCGCATACACCGAGCGCTACATGGGGCTCCCGCAGCACCACACACGCGCGTACCGCGTGACGTCGGTGCTGCCGGCAGCCGGCCGGCTCGAGTCGCAGCTCCTGATTCTGCAAGGGAGCAGCGACGACAACGTGCACCTCATGAACTCGATCTCGCTGCTCGACGCATTTATCGCGGCCGGGAAGCACGTCGAGTACTTTCTCTATCCCGGCGCGCGGCACGGTGTCGCCGGCATCGCCGCGCAGCGCGATCTCTACACACGCATGCTCTTGTGGTGGGAGAGAACGCTTTAGCAGCGCCGGCGAGCGTTACGCTATCTCTTGCGCGGCTCGGCCGATCGCGACCCGGAAAGACCTTGGCCCATCTTCCGAACGATTTGCATAAGCACGTCTGGAGATTGGCTGATAGCAAAAAGCAACGTGCGCGCTGGTCCGTGAGGGATCGCTCGGTGTTGTTCCCACTCCTGAATGGTCCGCTCACTGAAGGAGAAACGCTGCGCAAATTCTGCCTGTGACAACCCAAGGCGTTTACGGATAACCCTAACATCTATAGCCGGCGGCACCACTGCTCTGACGTTCCGCCGCTTGCCGCTAAGACCCAAAGCTGTTCGCTCGCGAGATGCTATGGAGCGGACTTGCTCCTTCGTCTTCCTGCCGAAGCGATCCCAGTCAATTCGTCCTGATTGCTTTCTAGACGCCATGAAACTTCATATACTCCTCGATCTCACTGTCCTCTTTGCCATTATACGTGAGTCACGGGTCCGTGGCAACCGTATCGCCCTGCGACAGCCCCTCGACTTCGAGGCTTCGCAAGAGAGATTGTTGAAACGCGGATCCGGGGCCCTCATCTTGCCCTTACGGAGCGATCGTGTCGCTGTCGACGCCACGCGGGATCAGATGAAAGATCGCTATCCCGATATAGAAAGCGAAGCTGATCCGGGGAGACGCCAATGCAATCGCGGTGCCGACGGCGTACGTCAGCCAGGCGATGCGATAGCTGACGGCGGTATCGTGAATGGCTCTCTGCGAGATTCCCGGAAGAAAGGCGTTCGATCTGGCCAGGTGCATCATCAGAAGGTTGAAGACCGTTGCGGATGCGGTGAGTGTTAGCCCGTAGAGGCATGCGGCGGATCGCGACCATGAATACGAGCCCAATAAGCCGGTTGCGAACGGGATAAACGCCGTGATCCCTAACAGGATGAGGTTCAGGAGCACCGTCATCCTGTCAACGCGTGCGATCGTTCGTGACAGAACGTGGTGATTTTGCCAAACGATGCCGATCATCGTGAAGGACAGGGCGTATGCGAGGACGTTCGGCCACAGCGCAATCAGAGCCGTTCGAAGATCGTGTTCGGTTAGATACTTATGCCCGGCGGGAAGCGCGATCCCTAAGATCAGGAGCGTTGCCGCAAAACCGAAGACTCCGTCCGAGAA
>JASHTE010000112.1 GCA_030040695.1 Vulcanimicrobiota bacterium
GAGCGTCGCTTCATTGACACCCGCGACCTCCGCGATCTCTCGGGTCGTCGCCCCCCGCTTTCCCTTCCGCGCGATGACTTCGCGCGCTGCAGCAAGGATGCGCTCGCGCGTCTCCTCCGGAGAGGCGGTTCTCGTCGCGATCACTTGGTGAAGATTCCGTTGTCGACGACGACGTTAATCTGGTAGTCGCCGTAGACCGCGTCGCCGACCGCATGAACGCCAGGGATGTCGATCGTCGCGTGTTGCGACGCCGGAACGGTGAAGCCTGACGCCGTCCGGTAGGCCTGCGTCATGACGATCTCTCCCCCACTGCGGTAGTGCCACTCCATCCGCGTCAACTCATACGTGCGCGGATCCACGTAGGCGTCGGTGTGATCGAGGATGTCGCTGTGAATCTTCTTCGTCATCCGTAAGAGCAGTTGCGGTTGTCCATCCATCGTGCGTGTCCCAAGGAGCGCCACGTTTTGATCCTGCTCCCAAGTCGCGGCGTCGCCCATGTCGGAGAAGAGTTTCGAGAAGCCCTTCATATAGAAGGGTACACTGTCGAAGACTACCTCGAGATTTCCAGGGCGCTTGTAATACGACGTACCGTCGAGCTCGGGGCTCAGGTAGGGAAAGTTGAGCATGTGCACGCCGACATGCACTCGCGCGCGATAGGAAATGAGTGCGGGGTTGCTGGCGAGCATGCGTTCGATCACCCCTTGGGCGTCCGCTGGGGCCTGGCTCGTGGCTTTGGCGGGAAGAGCGCAGGCGAGAAGCGCCGCAGTGACCAGAAGCGCTGTTCTCATCCGGCGAACCATACCACAGGCCAGTGGGGAATGCAAGTACTTACACGCATCGCCTTGCGATCCGCGCCAGCTCCGATTCGGCCTCTCGAGCGAGCGGAGAGAGCTCCCCCGTGTACACCCGCCTGCCTCCGACGAACGCCGCCTGGATCCAAGCCCTCTCACCGCGATAGACGAGAGCGTTCACCGGCGGCGACCATGGGTCTATCCCCCCCGCGCCGAGGACGAGAAAGTCGGCGAGCATACCCGGCGCAAGCTCACCGGCCCGCAGGTTCAAGGCCCGCGCGCCCTCCGAGGTCCCAAGCGCGAGCGCCGTCGCTGCTTTGAACGCGGCGCCATCTCGGCGCGTCCCCTTCTCGAGATACGCCGCAAGGCGTACCTCGTCGAGCAAAGACGGTTTGACGTTTGCGTCGGTTCCTAATCCTACGACGACGCCGCGCCTGAGAAGCGCGCTCAGTCCGGTGATGCCGTCGCCGAGATAGAGATTCGTGGACGGGCAGCGCACGACACGCACGCGCCTATCCGCCAGCACCTCCTCCTCCTCTTCGGTGAGATGGAGCGCGTGTATCGCGACAGTTCGCTCATCCAGAACTCCGAGCCGGTCGAGCGCGACGACCGGAGCGTCGCCGTAACGCTCGCGCGACAACTCGACTTCCGACTCGGCCTCAGCGACGTGGATGTGAAGATCGCAACGCTCCTCCCGCGCGAAAGCTGCCGCCGCCCGCAACATCTCCTCGGAGGCGCCGTGGAGCGAATGCGGAGCGATGCAGATGTTCGCGTTCGGAAAGGCCGCGCGCAGCGCACGCGTTCGCTCCTCCGCTTGCGCGACCGTCTCGCGAAAGGCCTCTGGTGCTCCCGGCGCATCCATCCACGTCCGTGCAAAGACGAGACGAATGCCGGTGACGGCAGCGGCCCGAATCGCCGCCTCTGCGTGCGCGTTGCCGGCTCCGTTGAGATAGAAAAACTCTGCGACGGTCGTGATTCCGGCTGCCAGCATCTCCGAGAAAGCAGTCACGAAGACCCAGTAGACATCCTCAGGCTCGAGCTGCGGGATGACACGATAGAGCGCGTTATTACGCCAGCGCTCGAACGAAAGATCGTCGGCACGGCCGCGCAGGAGGATCTGATACGCGTGACTGTGCCCGTTGACGAAGCCGGGAACGACGATCCGATCCGGAGGAAATGAACGCGTCTCCGTCTGTGGATGTCGCGCGCGCATGGCTGCAAAATCCCCGACATCCGCGATGCCCCCGTCGCTCACGACGAAGGCGAAGTCTCGTCGCTCTTCGCCGCCGACGACCGCTCTCGCACAACGAATCAGCTCGAGCACGCGAGAACTCCACCTCTGACGACGCGCTTTGCCAGATTTCCACCGAAATACCAGCCGAACTCGCGAAGATCGTCGATTTGCAGCGCGACGCAGTCTGCATCTCCCCCCACGTGCAACTCGCCGCTTCCGCCTCGGAGCGACGGCCGCGTGCTGGATGCCGCCGCCCGCGTCACCGCGTACAATGCCTCCGCTGCGCTCATTCCGAAGAATCGGCGCCCGTAGTATGCAATCGTCTGCAAATTGAAGCAGGGAGAGGTTCCAGGATTGAAGTCGCTCGCGAGCGCCACCGTGCCGCCGCGGTCGAGCACCTCGCGCACCGGAGCCTGTTTTTCCAGACCGAGAAACTCGATCGTTGCCGGACAGGCCACGAGAACTCCGTCGCTTGCGAGGATCGCCTCGATCTCGCGCTCGCCGATCTCGTTGCAGTGGTCGAACGAGGCGACGCCCATCTTTGCGGCCATCAGCGTTGCACCGCCGTTTGCCATCTCGTCGCAGTGAGCCCGCAGAGGAAGGCCATTATCCTTCGCGGCCTGGAGATATCGCCGCGCCTCTTCCGCCGAAAAGAATCCCGGCTCGCAAAACACGTCGGCGAAGTCGGCGCCGTGCGCGCCCACCTTCGGGAGGCAATCGTCGATGAGAACGTCGATGTACGCGCCGGAAGAATCGAACTCCGGAGGCACCGTGTGCGCCCCAAGGAACGTCGCAATCAGCTTCGGAATGTCGGCGTCGTCTCGGTGCGCGTCGATGAGGTCGAGAAGCGCAAACTCACCTTCTTTCGTGAGCGCGTAGCCGGTTTTCGTCTCCAGCGTCGTCGTCCCGTGTGCGAGCATCGTGCGAAGCCTCGGACGGACGGTGATTTCGTAGAATCCGGCGAGGTCGCGCAACGCTTGCCTCGTGGACTCGACGGTGTGAAGCATCCCTTGCTGCGGCTTCTCGCCACGGGTCCGCGCGACGAAGTCGGCTTCGCGATCGCCTGCAAAGAGCGGATGGCAGTGAGCATCCACGAATCCCGGGACAACGACGCAGTCGCGGCAATCGACCTCCTCGAAGCCCGTCTTCGACAGCATACGCAACACGTCGAGACTCTCGCGCTCGATATGGTGGATCCGGCTTCCGACGACCGCAAGCAGCCCGCTCGGGACGCGCTCGAGATCGTCGAACGTAACGCCGCCCTGCGGCGCGGAGGTGCTGCACGTGATGATCTCTCTCGCGCGGACGAAAAACCGTTCAGCCATCCCGTTGAGACGCTACAGTCGCCAGTCGATGCCCTTTTCGTCCGCCGTCTCTGCGGCGAGGTGATAGCCCGCGTCGGCATGGCGCACGACGCCGAGACCCGGGTCGGTCGTGAGCACGCATGCGAGCCGCTCGCGAGCATCCTCACTGCCGTCCGCGACGACGACCATTCCCGCGTGCAGACTGTAGCCGATGCCGACGCCCCCTCCGTGGTGGAAGCTCACCCAGTGCGCGCCGGCAGCCGTATTCAAAAGCGCGTTGAGAATCGGCCAGTCGGCGATCGCGTCGCTGCCGTCTTTCATTTCCTCGGTTTCCCGGAAGGGCGACGCAACGCTCCCTGCATCGAGGTGGTCGCGCCCGATGACGACCGGCGCTTTCACCTCTCCCTTGCGCACGAGCTCGTTGAATGCAACTCCAGCCTTCGCGCGATCGCCGTAGCCGAGCCAACAGATGCGCGCAGGCAGCCCCTGAAAGGAGATGCGCTCGCGCGCGAGTTTGATCCAGCGCTGCAACGACCCGTCGCGCGGAAAGAGACGCAGCAACTCTTCATCCAGGCGCGCGATGTCGCTCCGTTCACCGGAGAGCGCTGCAAAGCGAAACGGCCCCGAGCCCCGACAGAAGAGCGGGCGAATGAACGCCGGAACGAAGCCGGGAAACTCGAAGGCCCGCGCAAAGCCGGCGCGCTGCGCTTGTGTGCGGATGTTGTTTCCATAATCGAAGACAACCGCACCGGCATCTTTGAACTGCACCATCGCTTCGACGTGCTTCGCGACGCTCTCGAGGCCGCGTCGCTCGTACTCCTCCGGCGCGCGCTTCCGCAGTTCGACCGCTTGTTCGAGCGTCAGGTTGGCCGGGACGTAGCCGTCGACCATGTCGTGCGCCGATGTCTGGTCGGTGACGACGTCCGGGCGAAATCCTCGCTCGTAGAGCGCGGGAAACTCGACCGCCGCGTTGCCTTCGTATCCGACCGAGAGCGCGATGCCTTCTCGTCGCGCACGATCGACTTCGCGTATCGCTTCCTCGCGGGAAGCGACGACGCGATCAAGGTAACACAGGTCTCGTCGACGCTCCAGCCGTGCTCGATCGACGTCGACGAGCAACGCGATCCCGTCGTTCATCGTGATCGCGAGCGGTTGTGCGCCCCCCATGCCGCCCACGCCCGCGCTCAGGCAAACGCACCCGCGCAGCGTTCCCCCAAAGTGCTGGCGTGCAAGCTCCGCAAACGTCTCGTAGGTGCCCTGTACGATGCCCTGCGTCCCGATGTAGATCCATGAGCCGGCCGTCATCTGTCCGTACATCGTGAGGCCCTGCGCCTCGAGCTCGCGGAAGATCGTATAATCGGCCCACTTTGGAACGAGATTTGCGTTCGCGATCAGTACGCGCGGCGCGCGCGTATGGGTCGTGAAGACCGCAACCGGTTTGCCGCTCTGCACGACGAGTGTCTCGTCGTTCTTCAGGCGCCGCAACGTGCGAACGATCGCGTCGAACGCCTCCCACGAGCGGGCGGCGTGGCCGTTGCCGCCATAGACGACGAGATCGTCCGGGCGCTCCGCGACCTCGGGATCGAGGTT
>JASHTE010000113.1 GCA_030040695.1 Vulcanimicrobiota bacterium
CAGGGGTGACACGAGACCGACTCTACGCGCTTACGGAGTGGCGAGGACGCGGCTTTACGCTCGTCGACACCGCCGGCATCGACCCCGACGCGCATCGCGAGCGTCCCGAGAGCGAGATCGCAGCGGCGACCAGCCGCCAAGCGGAGACTGCCGCTCAGGAGGCGGACCTCGTTCTCTTCGTCGTCGATGCGAATGACGGGCGCCGCCCACTCGACGAAGACGTTGCGCGCATCCTGCGCACAACGCGACGCCCCATGCTGCTCGTCGCGAACAAAGCAGAGTCACCGGGCGCGGCAGCATCGGTTCACGCCGAGTTTTCCTCGCTCGGGTTCGGAGAGCCGATCCCTGTCTCGGCCATCCATGGCGAGGGAACGGGCGATCTGCTCGATCGCATCGTCGAACTGCTCCCCGGCCGGGTCGAGGCGCCGACAGCCGAGGCGCAGATCGCCGTCGCAATCGTCGGAAGGCCGAACGTTGGGAAGAGTTCGCTGCTGAACGCGCTCCTCGGCGAGGAGCGCGCGCTCGTCTCGGAGGCCCCCGGAACGACACGCGATGCGATCGACACGATTCTCCACCGTCACGATCGCGCGTTGCGTCTCATCGACACCGCGGGCGTACGGAAGAAACCGGAGGCACACGGGGCAATCGAGTATTACGCCGCGCTGCGCTCGATTGCAGCGATCTCGCGTTGCGATATCGCGCTGCTCCTCTTCGATGCGACGGTAGGTGTGACAGCGCAGGATCGCAGGCTCGCCGGAATCGTGATCGAGGAGCGCAAGGGCCTGATCATTGTCGGCAACAAGTGGGACCTTGCGCGCGAGCAGGGCGGTGACTTCAGCCTTGCGGAACTCTCGAGCGCCATCCATGATTTGCTGCCGTTCGCGCGCTTCGCTCCCGTAACGTTTCTCTCGGCGAAGACGGGCCGACGCCTCGGCAGCCTCATGCCGCTCATCGACCAAGTGGCGGCCAATCTCGATCGGCGGGTGCCGACGCCCCTGCTGAACAACGTCGTCCGCAGCGCCGTGCTCGCGCATCCGCCGCCCGCAGCGGGTGGGAAAGTGCTGCGTCTGTTCTACGCCTCGCAACCGCAGGCGCACCCACCGCTCTTCGTCTTTCACTGTAACGATCCGGCCCTGGTGCAGGCTTCGTACGAGCGATTCCTCGAAAACGAACTGCGCCGTCATTTCGACTTTACGGGCGTACCGTTGACGTTCCAGTTTCGCCCACGACGTGCTGAGGAGGCTGTTGCATGACGCTCTTTCTGATCGCGCTCGTATCCTTCGCCATAGGCTCGATACCGTTCGGCTATCTGATCGGCCGCTTTGCCTACAAGCTCGACATCCGAGAACACGGCTCGGGAAACATTGGAGCGGTGAACGCGCTCCGCTCCCTCGGCAAGACCGGGGCGACTGCGGTGCTCGTGCTCGACGCCGCAAAGGGTTTCGTGCCGGCATTTTTCGCATTCGGCCGCTACGGCGACGGCGCCGCGTCAGTCGCGGCTGCCGCAGCGGTGCTCGGGCACTGCTTCTCACCGTGGCTGCGTGGGCGCGGCGGCAAGGGCGTTGCCACATCGTTCGGCGCGATCTTCGCGCTCAACGGCTTCGCCGGAGGCATCGTAGTTCTCGGTTGGATCGCGGGCGTACTGGCGACGCAGTTCTCTTCGGTCGGCTCCCTCTTTGGCAGCTTGCTCGCCCCCGTCGCACTCTACGTGTTCACGTATGGCGCGGTTCCGGAGACGCTCTACGGCATCTTCGCGCTCGCGCTCATCGCATACACGCATCGCGAGAACATCATCCGGCTGCGGGACGGGACGGAGAATCCCATCCGCCTCGATCGCAGCGAGGAAGCATAGAGGAGCACCTCTCTTTTGGCCCGTATGACGCGCGCGACATGATCTCATCGAACGACTTGCGCAACGGCGTCACTATCGTGGTCGACGGGCAGCTTTGGAGCGTCATCGAGTTTCTTCACGTGAAGCCCGGGAAAGGCTCGGCTTTCGTGCGCACGCGGCTCAAGAACGTCAAAACCGGCGCGACCGTCGAGCGTACCTTTCGCGCCGGCGAGAAATTGGAGCGCGCAACCGTCGAGAACCGCGAGATGCAGATGCTCTACAATGACGCCGATGGGTATCATTTCATGGACCAGGAATCGTTCGAGAACGTGACGCTCCAGCGCGACCTCATTGGTGACCCGGCGGACTTCTTGAAAGACGGCATGGTGGTCGAGGTGCAGTTCTACCAAGGAACGCCTATCGGCGTCGACTTGCCGCCGCACGTCGAGCTCAAAGTCGTCGAGACCGACCCAGGGTTCCGTGGCGACACGGCGACGAACGTCACGAAGCCGGCGAAGCTCGAAACCGGAGCGAGCGTGCAGGTGCCGCTCTTCGTCGAGAGCGGTAACGTGATTCGCATCGACACGCGCGACCGCCGGTATATCGGCCGCGTCAGTTAGCGCTGCGCGGTGACGACCGCCGTCGAGCTCTTCATTGCCGCTTTCATAGCGAGTATCTTCGGCTCGATGGTGGGGCTCGGCGGTGGTTTCATCCTTGTGCCCGTCCTCCGCCTCTTCTTTGGATTGGGCCCGGCCGATGCGGCGGGAACCTCGCTGGTACTCGTCGTCGCGAACAGCGCGAGCGGCGCGACGACCTACCTCTTGCAGCACCGCCTCCACGTTCGGGTAGGACTGTGGCTCGCTGCGGGCGGCGTGCCGGGAAGCGTCGTCGGTGCAGTGCTGGCGAAACGTATCTCGCCGACACTCTTCGATGGGCTGCTTGCGGCGATACTCATCCTCGTCGCCCTCGACATGATCTTTCGGCGGGTGCACACGATAGGCAAGCGCGAAGATCCTACGGCCCCGGTGCACGCGCTCCGTGGCATGCCGATTGCTGCGGCGCTCTCCGTCGGCTTTGCCGTCGGCCTCGTCTCCAGCCTCTTCGGCGTTGGAGGCGGCGTGGTGCTCGTGCCGACGCTGCTCTACCTCTCAGACCTCCCCGCGCACGCGATCAGCGCAACCTCGCACTTCGGCATCGTGCTCACGTCGCCGGTAGGTCTTGTGGTCCATGCCTTCCAACACGACATTCGCGTCGCCGACATCGCATCGCTGGTCATCGGCGGGCTCTGCGGGGGGCCGATCGGCGCTCACCTTTCGCTGAAGCTGCAATCGCGCCAGCTCCTCTACTTCGTCGCGCTCGCCCTTGCGATTGGCGCGGTCTCGCTCATCTTGCGCCACATCTGAAAATCTGATATATCTCTGCGTCTATGGCCGCCGTCGCAGGGCTCGTGCCGAGCGTCTTTTCCTCGCGCGGGTTTCGCCAGTACTTCCTTGGGCAGTCGCTGAGCCTGCTCGGCGATGGTTTGCGTACGCTCTCGATTCCGCTCTTCGCCTACCACCTGACGCACTCGGCGCTCTCGACGGGGGCATCGCTCATCTGCGAGATCGCCCCGTTCTCGCTCTTTGGGCTCGTCGGCGGGTCGCTCGCGGACCGGCTCGACCGCAGGCGGCTGATGATCGTCTGCGACGCTATTCGCTGCGCGGTGATGACCGCGTTCGCGATTGCATACGCGCTGCACGTGCTGACGATGGCGATGATCTACAGCGGCTTGGTCGTCATCTCGGTCAGCGCAGCCGCCTTCTTGAGCGCACAGTCATCGTCGATCCCTTACCTCGTCGGGAAGGAGCGCGCTACCGAGGCGATCGCCGTGCTCATCGGTGCTGAGAACTTTTCGAATCTCGTCATGCCGACGCTCGGCGGCGCGCTCTTCGCGTTCTTTGGACCCTTCCCGGCACTGATCTTCAACGCTGCAACCTACCTCGGTTCGCAGCTCTCGCTCATGCGGATCGCCACGCTCGGGCCCGAGAGACGGCACGGCTTACCATCGCTCCGGCAGTTGCGCAATGACGTCGTGCTCGGATTCCGCGCGCTGTTTGGAGATGTCGGCATGCGCTCACAGGCGCTGCTCGCCTTCGGCTTCAATATGTTCGGCTTCGGAGCGTACGCAATCCTCATTCCGTTTCTCAAGCGCGTTTTCGGCGCAACCGATCGCGACGTCGGGTTCTTCTTAGGGATCGCGGCTGTCGGCGCGATTACCGGCACGCTCTTCGCAACGTTGAACGCGCGACGATGGCCCTTCGGCCGGGCGCTCGTCATTGCGTACGCGCTCGATGCGCTGATCTTTCTTCCGGTCCTCATGGTGCACAGTCTCTGGCTCGCCGCTCTGTTTTGGGCGCTGACGAGCGCCGTTGCGAACTTCGAAGTCTCGCAGATCATCGGCTTTCGCCTACGCGTCGCGCCCGAGGAGATGGTCGGGCGCGTCATGGGCGCGGTGCGGCTCGTCGTGCTCGGCGGAATGGTTCCCGGAGTGCTGCTCTTTGCCTGGATCGCCGATCACCGCAGCGCGTACCTCGCGATGGCAATCACGGCTGTCGGCTATGTGACGCTCGCCGCGATTGCCGCATGCACGCCGGGGGTTCGTAACGAAGTCCGCTAGCGATGCAGGAGGCTTTCATGCTCATCGGCACGGCGTCGGCGACGCTCCTCGGCCTCATGTTCGTCGCCGTCTCGATTACCGCGAGCTACATGACAGAGGAGCTTCGCCCGGGGCTGGCCGTCTTTCTCTCGCCGACGATCTTCCATCTGGCGCTGACCCTCGTCGTCTGCGTGATCTTGTTGCTGCCCGCAGGCCCGGCGGCGATCGGCGTCCTCGCGCTCCTCGTGGCACTCTTCGGCCTCGCCTATGCGACGCGCGTCTTGCGCGGCGTCGAGCATTTCTATCGTACTCCGGAGATGGGCGTCGATAACGAGGACCGCGTCTTCTATGGCCTCTCACCCGTGATTTGTCAGCTCGTCCTCGCGGTCTCAGCGACGCTCATGCTCTACCGAGTGCCGAGCGCCGTATGGATCCTCAGCGCCGCGCTCGTGGCGCTGCTGCTCGTGTGTATACGCAACGCGTGGGACATCACGGTATGGGCCGTGATCCGTGCCCCCAATCGATAGCTGCTACTTTGGTTTCGTCATCTCTGCGGGGACGACGATTTTATCGTAGTCCGCTTCGCTGACGCCGAGCGCGAGCGCCGCGGCCTTAAGCGTCGTCTTCTCGTGATGCGCTTTCTTTGCGATGGCGGCGGCCTTGTCGTAGCCGATGTGCGGCGAGAGCGCGGTGACGACCATGAGTGACTCGTCCAGGTGGCGTTTGATCGTCTCTTCGTTCGGTTCCAAGCCCTCGACCATGTGGATGCGGAACATCGTGCAGGCGTCCTTGAGGAGCGACGTCGAGTGTAGGAAGTTCGCGATCATCACCGGGTTGAAGACATTGAGCTCGAAGTTGCCCTGCGAAGCGCCGAAGCTGACGGCGAGATCGTTGCCGTACACCTGTACGCAGACCATCGTCATCGCCTCCGACTGCGTGGGATTGACCTTTCCCGGCATGATCGAGCTCCCCGGCTCGTTCTCCGGCAGGATGAGTTCGCCGATCCCGGCGCGCGGCCCTGAGCCGAGCCAGCGGATATCGTTCGCGATCTTCATCAGCGCCGCCGCGAGCGTCTTTAGAGCGCCGGAGGCGAAGACGAAGTCGTCGTGCGAGGCGAGCGCGGTGAACTTGTTCGGATGCGAGCGAAACGGCAGACCCGTAAGCTCCGCAATTCTCCTCGCCGTGCGTTGTGCGAACTCCGGATGAGCGTTCAGGCCGGTGCCGACCGCAGTCCCGCCGATTGCGAGGTCGTAGAGTGGATCGAGCGCCTCGCGACAAGCCCGAATCGCGCGATCGAGCTGCGTCGCATATCCGGAGAACTCCTGACCGAGCGTCAGCGGCGTCGCGTCCTGCAGGTGCGTGCGTCCGACCTTCACGATCGCGCTCCACGCCTTCGCTTTCGCCGCAAGCGAATCGCGTAGCGCTTCGACCGCGGGAAGCATCTCGACCGTCGCCTTCGCCGCCGCCACGTGCATCGCGGTCGGAAACGTGTCGTTCGACGACTGCGACATGTTCACGTCGTCGTTCGGGTGGATCGGCTTCTTCGAGCCCATGACGCCGCCGGCCAGCTCGATTGCACGGTTCGAAATGACTTCGTTCACGTTCATGTTCGTCTGCGTCCCGGAGCCGGTCTGCCAGATGCGTAACGGGAAGTGCGCGTCGAGCTTGCCGTCGATCACCTCGTCCGCCACCCTGACGATGAGTCTCGCTTTTTCGTCGCTGAGCTTTCCCAGCTCGTTGTTGACGAGAGCGCACGCCTTCTTCAGGGTACCCATCGCGTGAATCACGTCACGCGGCATCACGTCGCGTGGCCACGCGCCGTCGCCGATGTCGAAGTGGATCAGCGAGCGCGCGGATTGCGCTCCATAGTACTTGTCGGCTGGAACTTCGATGCTGCCCATCGAGTCGGTCTCGGTCCTCGTCTTTGCTCCGTTGCCCACGATTGTATTTCCCATTGCACCGGTATCTTCGCGCTCTCGAGCGCCGAATGCCTCGGCTTTTAGTCTCAGCGGCGGCCGCGTATGGCCGCCTGGCCGGCGTCCTTGGCCAGGGCGCCTAGCGGCCTCA
>JASHTE010000114.1 GCA_030040695.1 Vulcanimicrobiota bacterium
GCCGAGGAAGGCCGAGAACCAAATCGCCGCGCTCTTGAATACCCCGGCGATGCCGAAGGGAAGGAACGGGATCCAATTTGCCAGGCGAATGTGCGGTACCGCCAGAGCGACGAACACCGCGATGAGGCTGAGCTTCAAGATCACAATCGTGACGGTGACTTTTGCGCTCTGCCTCGTTCCGATGACGAGCAGCGTTCCAATAAAGAGCACGATAATGACGGCCGGCAGATTGATGATCCCTCCGTCGAACGGCCCCGCGCCGATCGCGCGTGGAAGATGGATGCCGGCGCTCGAAAGCAGCGTTTGGATGTAACTCGACCACCCGAAAGCCATCTCGCTCGAGGCAACGGAGCTCGCAAGGAGCATATTCCAACCGACGAGCCACGCAACGACCTGGCCCATGATCGTGTAAGCGTACGTGTAGACGCCGCCGGTGATCGGCACCATCGAGGCGAGCTCCGCGTAGGGAAGCGCGATGCACGCGCACGCCAAGCCCGCGATGACCGTCGAGATCATCGTCGCCGGGCCGGCGTATTTCGCCGCGATGCCCGGCAGAATGAAGATCGCAACACCGACGACGACACCGGTGCCGAGAAACAGGACGTCGATCGAGCCAAGCGTTCTCTTGAGCGGCGTCGACCGCTGAGGTATCGGCTTGATGTAGAAGAGGCGCCCGAGGCTCCACGTCACGGCTGTACGGTTCTCGCTCCACGAATCGGCTCCAGCCCGTGTTGTTGCAGGACCCGCGAGAGTTGGAGCAACTGCTCCACGTACTCGTCATAGTTGCCGACCGCAGCATCGTACGCGGCGTCGAACTTCTGGGCATATCGCAGCTGCGCTTGCGTCGGCGGCGACTGCTCCTGAAGCTGATCGTCGGTCTGAGGAATCGATTCGCGAAGCGATCCGAACTGCCTCAGGAGCGCTGCGTCGTAACGATAGTCCGCCGTGAAGCTGTGGAAGATGACGAGGCGCCGCCGCTGCGCCGAAGCAATCAGGCCGGCAATCGCCGGGTCATGATTCGCGGTTTGGTCTGCACCAAGCGAGGCGTTAACTGCGTCCAAATCGTTGAGGATCTCGTCGATCCTGCCTTGGACGTCATCGTATCTCTTTGCAAACGCGTAACCGGCTTCGTAGTAGGCGAGCGCGTGATGGTCGCGAGGGTCGGGGCGGACGGTAAGTGCCTGCTCGAACGTCTTTCCGCCGAGTCTCAAGCGTACGTTGTAGCGGCCGGGAACCACCATCGCTCCCGGGTCGGATGCAAGAAACTTCTTCGTTGCTCTTCTCCACTCCGTGGGATTGTTCTCGCGAAAATTCCATATGACACGATTGATGCCGGGTTTATTTGGAACATCGCGACCCCGCAACGTGCGGATGCTGTGGCCGCGTGCATCGAGGATCTCGACGACGGGGTTTCGCACGTCCGGATTCGCCTGATAGAAGTCGATAATCGCCCCTCGCGGAGGGTTGCTCGAGGCCGCATTTTCGTTCATGGCGGCACTGCCGTCGCTATAGCGGTACTCGTACGCCGTCCGCGGAGCGAACAGCATCGCTCCCAGCCGCCTTGCCTCTCCGAGCTCCTGCACGGACGCAGCGTCGTCGAGCACCCAAATGCCGCGCCCGTGCGTTGCAATAACGAGATCGTCGAACTGCGGCTGAATACGGATGTCGCGCACCGAGACCGGCGGCAGATTCATCCGGAAGCTCTGCCAGTGCCCGCCCCGATCGAACGAGATCCAAATGCCGTTTTCTGTCCCTGCGTACAGAATATTCGGATCCCGGTCATCGGGACGGATCGTTCGGACGTACTCGTCACTCGGGAGACCGGTGATGATCTTTGTCCAGCTCTTTCCATAGTCGTGCGTGGCGTAGACATACGGCGCATCGTCGCCGGCGCGATGATTATCGGCCGTCGCGTACGCGGTCCCAGCCACGAACGGGGAGGGCGTGACGGCCTCGATCCGCGCATACGTCGGCGTCCCCGGCGGTGTCACGTTGCGCCAGTGACGGCCGCCGTCGCGTGTCAACTGCACGTATCCGTCATCCGTCCCAACCCAGATCTCACCCCGCCGAAGCGACGAGCCTTCGATGTAGAGGATCGTATCAGAGTTCTCGGCGCCGGACAGGTCCAACACGAGAGGACCGCCCGGAGGCAGCTCGTGCGACTTGATGTTCCGCGTGAGGTCGGGACTAATTGCTGTCCAATGCAGACCGCGATCGGTCGTCTGGAAGACGGCATTTCCACCGAGCCACCCGATATGTCCGTCCCACGGCGCAAACGCAATGGGTGAGTCCCAGTTAAAGCGATAGCGCGCTCGATCCAGGTGGTACGCTCCGAAGATATTGCCCGGAAATGCATCGTACGGCCTTACCGAGCGCGAGGCACCCGTGGCGCGGTTGTAAATGTTGAGAAGCCCGTCCTGCCAGTCGAGCCAGACGAGATTTTGATCGTACGGATCCGGCACCGCCCACTGGCCATCGCCGTCGATGAGGATCGGCCACTCCGAGGCAATGATGCCCGCGTCGGTAAGCGAGTTGGAGGGACCGCAGTGCACGGCATTGTCTTGAAAGCCCGCGCAAACGAAATACGGATTCGTTCGTGAAGCGGCGGCGTGATAGGCTTGGCCTATCGGCAGCCTCACCACGTTCGGCCATGTCGCGCCGCCGTCGACGGATATGGCGGTACCGCCGTCGTCACCGACGATAATTCGTCGCGGGTCGTCTGAATCAATCCACACGTCGTGAAAATCGCTGTGGAGGCTCTGCCCGACGACGTGAAAAGTCTTGCCGCCGTCGCGGCTCTCTTCGAGAGAGAGTGAGACGGCGTACACGTCGTTCGGGTTTCCGGGGCTCGCCGTGAGGCGCGAGAAGTAGAACGGACGCGAGTCGACGTCGCGGTCATCGCTCACCATTTGCCAGTGCGCTCCGCTGTCGTCGGAGCGCCACACGATTCCGCCCTTTGCTTCGATGACGGCATAGACGCGGCTCGGCTCGCTCGGTGCGACGGCGATCCCTATGCGACCGGTGTCTCCGGCCGGAAGCCCGTTGCCGACGAGATGGGTCCACGTGCGACCGCCGTCGGACGATTTGTAGAGACCACCGCTCGGGCCGCCGCTGCGAAACGTCCAGGGCCAACGCCGAAACTGCCACATGCCGGCATAGACGATGCTTGGATCTTGCGGATCGAGCGCGACATCGCTTGCACCCGTGCGAGCATCAACGTAGAGCGTCTTCGTGAACGTCTTTCCACCGTCGAAGGTCACGTAGACACCGCGATCCGTCGAGTCCACAAAGGGATTACCGAACCCGGCCACCACGACATGCTCCGGATTCTGGGGGTCGATCGCAATGTGCGCGATACTCCACACCTGAGCGAGCCCCACGCGAACCCAGCTCTTGCCGCCGTCAGTTGATTTATAGAGGCCGTCGCCATGGCTCACGTCATTGCGCGGGTTTGATTCACCCGTGCCGACCCACACGACGTTTTCGTTCGTCGGGTCGATTGCCACGGCGCCGATCGCCGCGACCGGCTCTGCGTCGAAGACCGGTGTCCACGCTGCGCCTCCGCTCGTGCTCTTCCACACGCCGCCGCCCGCAGTGCCGGTATAGTAAAGGAAGCTATCTTGGGGTGTGCCGGCGACCGCCGTGACGCGGCCGCCCGTACCAGGCGAGATCTCGCGCCACCCGAGGTTATCCCAAGGAAGCTGCAGCGACGCGAGCAGCGTAAGCACGCCCAAATAAGCGATCATCGAACTACCTCAGGTGTGAGTGGGAGGTGCAGGAGAGGAGTTTCGTACCGAATGAGCGCGTTGTAACGCCGTGCCGCCGCACGCACGTACCCAGCGAGCCGCCTCTGGAACGCGGTGAGGCCCGGCGTCACTGCGTTGCCTTGCGCTGGGAACGCGCCAAAGCTTTCCCGTAAGGCACCCGGGTGCTGGGAGAAATCTCCATCGTTGCGCCAGTTGGCCGTGAGCGTCGAAAATAACGCGGCCCGTTCCGAGTCGATCGCAGCAAGAGACGACGACGGTGTCGCTCGGCTCAACGCCTCTTTGAGGCGATCGAGCCCGTTCAGCATCTCGTCGACCGTCGAGATCAACGCATCGGTTCGCAGCGCGAATCGATACGCCTCGACTATTTGTGCCCGTGTGTAGAGCGTGCGCGGATCGGCGCGCACGACGAAGCTTCGACTGATGACGCGGCCTCCTACGCGCAAGCGCGCAGTGTAGACGCCGGGGGGAACCCTCGGTCCTTCCCTCGGTAGCCCGGCCATGTTCGCCGCGCCATGCCATTGGATCGGCCCCGAAGTCCGCCAGTCCCAGACAAAGCGATTCACGCCCGGATCGTTTGGAAGACTGAACGATCGAAGAATCTTGCCGTGCGGGTCGAGAAAGTCGATCGTCGGCGGTGCCGCTTGCGGCGCGCGCTGATAGAAGTTGACGATCGTCCCGAGCGGCGGATTCTCTCCTTCAAAGCCGGTATAGTGAAAATCTTCGTCTTCACGCTCGTTGTATTGATACGACGTGCGGATGGGGAACAGGTAGGCACCGGCGGCCGCTGCAACGCGCAGCTCCTGTAACGGTGCGATGTCGTCCATGATATAGACGCCGCGACCGTGCGTCGCGATGATGAGGTCGTTGAACTGCGGCTGAAGGCGAATATCGCGCACGGA
>JASHTE010000115.1 GCA_030040695.1 Vulcanimicrobiota bacterium
TACGAGCCGGTGCGCTCGATCGCGTAGACGTCCTTCGCATCCGCCACGACGCAAATCGTCGCTTCGCGGCGTTCGTCCGTGCAGAGCGAACACGGATCCTCTTCCGTCAGCGCAAAGCACACCGAGCAGAAGCGCACCTTGTCTTTCACGCCGAGAATCGCCTCGGCGAGCGCCTGCGCCTCATGGCGCGGACGTGACAGCAGATAAAAGGCAAGTCGGGCCGCGGTTTTCGGCCCGATGGTCGGAAACTTGCTGAACTGATCGATCAGCGCTTGAAGCGGCCCGGCGATGGACCCATTCGACGGCAAAGATGCTCCTACGTGAGGCCGGGGATGCGGACGCCGCCGGTAACTGCGCTCATTCGCCGCTGCGACTCGTCGGCCACCCGCTTCAGCGCATCGTTCGTCGCGGCCGCGACGAGGTCTTCGAGCGTTTCGACGTCGCTCGGGTCGACGATCTTCGCGTCGATGTTCACTGACTTCACGCGGTTGTCGCAGGTCATCTCCACGCGCACGCTCTCGCCTCCCGCGCTACCGCTGACCGTTGTCGCCGCAAGTTCTTCCTGCGCTTTCAACATCTCGGCTTGCATCTTCTTGACCTGAGCCATCATTGCCGCTGGATTCATCACCGCTCCCGTATCACTTCGCTCGCGTAGTCGAAGAGCTCGTCCGAACTCTCTCGCTCTCCCTGCAACGCTTTCGCGTGGACCGTGCCGTCGACGCGCAGCCGCACCGTCATCGGGATACCGAGAATATTCTCGATCGCGCGCTCGATCAACTTCGCGTGCTCTTTGAGCGACTCCGCGATCCACGCCTCCGGCAGGGCAAGCGTCACCGTGCTCCCCTCAACCGCTTCGACGACTGCACGGGAGAGAGGGGCGCGTAGCGACTGCCGCTCTCCTTCGGCTTTCGCACGAATGGACTGCCACGCGGCGCGCACCCGTTGCAATGAGACGGCGGTCTCGCCTTCCGGCTTCACTCGCGGTGCCGGTCGCACAGGGGGGGCTTGCGGGCGCTTCTCCTCGAGCGGCTGCTCCACGCCTCGCTCTTCGAGCGTCGCGACGCGAGCAGCGAGCGCATCGAGCGTGGGATCTTCACCGGCGAGGATGAAACGTAACAGTGCGGTTTCAAGCTCGAGACGCGCGTTCGCGCCGCTGCGCATGAGTGCGAGTGCGTCTGAGAGCACGCGCAGCGCCCGCACGATCCGCGCTTGAGGGAGATATGCCGCGCGTTCGTTCGCGCGCTCGACGTCCTCCGGTGCGGCGTCGCGCGCGAGCAGCTCGGGATCGATCCGCGCGACGAGAACGTTGCGAAACTCTGCAATGAGCGAACGGGTCAGCACCGCCAGCTCGATCCCCGCATCACTTGCTTCTTCGATGACACGCAGCGCGCTCGAAGCGTCTTTTGCCGCAACAGCATCGAGCAGCGCCGCTGCCTGCTCCCGCCCGGCAGACCCGAAAGCGAGCGCGATCGTCTTCGCATCGATGCGCCCCTCCGTGGCGACCGCGTATGCCGCCGCCTGTTCGAGCATCGTCAGCCCGTCGCGCAAGCCTCCATCGGCGCGATACGCGATCGCGGCGAGCGCCGCGTCATCAATGCGGATCGACTCCGATTTCGCAATCTCATGCATGCGCTCGATCATCACCGGAATGCTGATTCGCGAAAACGCATAGCGCTGGCAGCGCGAGAGAATCGTCACCGGTATGCGCTCGGGTTCGGTAGTAGCAAGAATGAAGACCGCGTGCGGGGGCGGTTCCTCGAGGGTGCGCAGAAACGCGTTCGCTCCTTCCTTCGTGAGCATGTGCGCCTCGTCGATGATGTAGACTTTCATCCGCATCGCCGAGGGCGCGAACTTCACCGCGTCGCGGAGCGCACGAATCTCGTCGATGCCGCGATTGCTCGCGGCGTCGATCTCAACGACGTCGAGGGCGGTGCCGTCGAGAATCGCGCGGCAGTTCTCGCAGGTGTTGTCGGGCGTAGGGGTCGGCCCCGCGACGCACTCGATGCAACGGGCGAGTATCTTCGCCGCCGATGTCTTTCCGGAGCCGCGGGGGCCGGAGAAGAGGTACGCGTGGGCCAGCTTCCCCGTGGCGAGGGCACTTGTGAGTGTGCGGACGACGGCGTCCTGCCCGACGAGCTCCGAGAAGCTCTTCGGGCGCCATGCGCGATAGAGGGACATGCCAGGCGACCTCTACGCAGCGGCGTTTGAGGGCGCCTGCCGAAGGGTAGACCAAGGGCAACGCAACCTCCGGGCCCGATCTGCTGTAGTAGAAAGTGCCGGGGATGGCGCCTGTGCGGTATTTGCATTATCGCTCGGGCCATGACCGAGTTACGATTTATTTGAATTTGATGAAGAGGGTGGATTTGCAGCAGGCGCTCGGACGAGAGTTCGGTTTCGAGCGCTTCTATCCGGGTCAGGAAGAGGTCGTCCGCCGCGTACTCGACGGCAAGGACACCCTTGCGATTCTCGCGACGGGTGCCGGAAAATCTCTCACCTATCAACTTCCAGCGCTCCTTCTCGAGGGCACGACCGTCGTCGTGAGCCCGCTCATCGCGCTCATGAAAGACCAGGTCGACATGCTGCGCGAGCGCGGCATCACCGACGTGATCGCTCTCAACTCCACGCTCTCCGAAGATCAAGAGATCGCGGCGCGCGAGCGGATTGCGGGCGGGAACGTGAAGATCGTCTATACGACCCCCGAGAAGCTGGAGGATGAGGCCTTCCTCGCGCTGCTGCGCTCGATCGCCGTGCCGCTCTTCGTCGTCGACGAGGCCCACTGTATCAGCCAGTGGGGGCACGATTTCCGCCCCGCCTATCTCGCGCTCGGCCACGTGATCGATCGCCTCGGCCGCCCGACGGTGCTCGCGCTCACTGCGACCGCGACGCCGGCGGTGCGCGAGGACATCCTGCACCAGCTCGGTATCGAGCACGTGAAGCCGATCGTCAAGGGATTCGACCGGCCGAATCTCATCTACGAAGCGCGTAAAGCCGAGAAGGAGAGCGACAAGCTCAAGATCCTTGCGAGCCTCTTCTCCGGGATCGACGCGCTCGAAGGCACCGGCATCATCTACACGGCGACGATCAAGAACGCACTCGAAGTGCAACGTTATCTCACGAGCGAGCTTCACGTTCCCGCTGCCGTCTACCATTCGAAGCTACACAAGGAAGAGCGCACAACCGTGCACGAGCTCTTCATGGATGAGAAAATCCGCGCCGTCGTTGCGACCAATGCCTTCGGCCTCGGCATCGACAAGCCGAACATCCGTTTCGTCGTCCACTATGATTTGCCGGGATCGATCGAAGCGTACACGCAGGAGGCCGGACGCGCCGGCCGCGACGGCGAGACGTCGCGTTGCATCCTCATCTATCGCATGAGCGACACTCGCGTCCAGAACTACTTCCTCACCGGGAAATATCCCGACATCGAGGAAGTCCAGCGCGTTTTCGGGACGATCGAAGTTTTCGGCAATCAGCGCGGCGGCGTCTCGATGACCGACCTTCGTAAGATCTTGCAGTTGCCGCTCACGAAGTTGAAAGTCGTTCTCGCGCTCCTGAAGAAGTCGGGCTACATCGAGCCCGTCGGCCGGTCGGCTTACGGATTGACGGAAGCCGTGCGGAAGAACCGTGATCTCGTGCTCAGCCTCGCGAACTACGAGACGAAGAAATCGTACGATCAGAGTAAGCTCGCGATGATGTTGCAGTACGCCGAGAGCAATGTCTGCCGGCGACGCTTCATCCTCAACTACTTCGGCGAGGACTTCGAGAGGTCGAACTGCGGGTCGTGCGACAACTGCCTGCGGGCGGGCGTCGGGGAAGCAGACGAGGGCTTGGAGCTTGCCCCGTTCAAGATAGCCGACGTCGTCTTTCATCGGAAGTTCGGCACCGGCACGGTCGAGCGCATGGAACGGGATCTCGTGACGGTCCTCTTCCCGAGCTTCGGCTACAAGACGCTCCTTGCGTCGGCCGTCGATCGCGTCGAACCGAAGATCGCGTAGGCGAGAACCCCGACTCCCTGCAAGGGGGAAACAAAGCGTGCATCTAGGGAGCTCCCTAGGAACCCGGCTCTTCGTAGGCGCCGTAATTCTGCTTTCGCTCGGCCTCGCCGTGGAACGACAAGAGGCGCGCGGTCAAGCTACGCCTGCGCCATCAGCGGCGCCCACACCGCTTCCTTCGGTGACGGCGAGCGCCACCCCAACGCCTACGCCCTCGCCGAGCCCGACGCCGCCTCCCATCACCGTCTCGCCGGAGGCGGCGCAGGCGCCGGTGGGCGAGGAGCGGGACGTCACCGTCGGAAGCGCCATATCGCCGATCAACGCGGTTGCGAAAGATCCGTCCGTGGTCGACGTCGCGGTCGATCAGGCGCGCCAAGTCGTGATGCTGACGGGTAAGACCCCTG
>JASHTE010000013.1 GCA_030040695.1 Vulcanimicrobiota bacterium
GACGGAGCGATCGACGAAATCGCGGTGCTCGATTTGCTTGCGTCCTTGGTCGACAAGTCGCTCGTGCATGCCGAGCCGGCCGGAAATGGAACGCGCTACCGGTTGCTCGAGTCGATGCGGCAGTACGCGCGGGAGCGGCTGAAAGAGCGAGGTGAGTATGCGGGAACGGCGCACGCCCACGCGGTTGCATTTCTGCAGCTTGCTGAAGAGCTCGACAAGGCGTACGAGGCGACGGCACGGCGCGCATGGACGCTCCAAGCGGAGCCGGAGATGGAAAACTGCCGAGCCGCCTTGGAATGGACGCTCATGGAGCGAGGCGACGTCGAGCTTGGGCAACGACTCGCGGGAGTGATGCGCCCGATGTGGCTCTTGCTCGACCCTGGCGAGGGGCGGCGCTGGCTGCACACAGCGATCGGGACCGCCAATGACCAGACGGCCGAGCTTGTCCTCGCCAATCTCGAGCTTGCGCTAGCGCATGTCGACAACGCTCTCGCGCAGCGCAAGTTGAGCTACGAGGAAGCCATGCATGCATTGGAGCGCTTCGAGAGGCTTGGAGATACCCGAGGCATCGCCGAGGCGCAGTCCATCGCAGGCTCCTCGCTCTTTGTCTTCGGATCGGCGGAGGAGAGTGAGGCCCTCCTTTCCAGCGCTCTTAACGGGGCAGAGCGGCTCGGCTTGCAACTCATCAAGCGCCGCGTCTTGACGAGCCTCGCCAATGTGCGATCGTGGAACGGCGATTTCGAAGCGGCGCGTACCGCATATGCTGAGGCTCTGGCCTCCGCGCGTTCCGCGGGCGACCAGAACGCGATCGTCATCGTCATGGGAAATCTCGCAGAGAGCGAGTTTAAGGCCGGTGACCCGGCGGCCGCGTTACAAACCGCATCCGGCGCAGTGGATTTGTATCGTTCCATCGTCGGTGAGGCACGCCACTTAGCGGTGACACTTACCAACATCGCGGCATATCTGATCGCCATGGAACGCTACGACGAGGCACGCTTCCGCGCCCGCGAAGCGTTGGCCGTCAGTCGCGACGCACAAGCCGAGGTTTGGACAGTCTTCGCGCTGCAGCACCTCGCGGCCATCGCCGCGTTTCTTCCCGATAACGAGAAGAGCGGCGCGGGTAAGGTCCGCGCCGCACGCCTGATCGGCTACGTCGATGCGCGCATTCTCTCTCTCGACGCGGTTCGTGAGTACACGGAGCAGCAGGAGTATGACAAGCTGCTGCCGGTGCTGCGCGACGCATTCGACGCGGAAATTCTTGACAAGCTCATGCAAGGGGGCAGCGCTTGGAGCGAGGACCAGGCTTGCGCCGAAGCGATGACGGTCTAGAGGCCGGCGCGAGAACAACGTGAGCGCCGAAACGTTGAGCGCCGTCGCTGCGCTCGGGACCTTTCTCGTCATCGGCGCGAGCGCAATTGCGGCTCTCGTACAACTGCGGCACATGCGGGCGGGCAATCAGTTAGAGGCGCTCCTCATGCTCGAGCGCGACTTTCAGCGACCCGAGCTGCAAGCCGCCTTGCGATACATTCAGGAGCGACTTCCGGCGCGCTTAGAGGAAAGCGCGTACCGCCGCGAGCTCGAGCGGTCCGGCTTCATCGACTCGGCATCGCATCCGGAGCTGCTCGTCTGCAACTGGTTCAACGAGATCGGGACGTTGCTCAAACATCGCCTCGTTGCGGAGGCGCCGTTCATGGACCTCTTCGCTCGATTGATCGTTCACTGTTGGGCGCATCTCGCTTCGGCGGTGGCAATCATGCGACGCACGCGCGGCGACTCGCAATACCATGACTTCGAGTATCTCGCAGCGCGGGCGGCGCTTTGGGTCGATCGTCACCCGCGCGGCACGCTTCCTCGCACCTTCACCCGCGAGTCGCTCCCCGATCGCTGGCTCGAGGCAGATCGGAAGAAAGAGCCTGGTTCGCCCGTCGTGACGTAACGCGTCGCGCCGCTTCCGTTTGCAAACTCGGCGTTCTGCGCGGCGCGATAGACCCGTTCAGCCTGCGCGACAGCGGGGTCGACTCGTGCGACTTCTTCCCCGACGTGCCGCGCGAAGAGGTCGTCGACGAGCGGATAGTGCGTGCAGCCGTAGACGAGCGCGTCGAGCTCAGCGGGAAGTTGCGCGCAGACGGCGCTCACGGCGGCTTCCATCACTTCGGATTGCGTCTGCGCCGCCTCGATCAGCGGCACGAGTGCAGGCGCAGCGATCTCGAACACCTGCGCGCTCGCGCTCTTCGCTGCGACCGCGCGCCCGTACGCGCCGGCACGGACCGTCGCCGCGGTCGCGACGACGGCAATCCGCTCGTATCGTTGTTCTGCAATCGCCTCCGCGGCAGCCTCGATGAGATCGAAGATGCGCGCGCGCGAGGGCGGCCAGCCGTGGAGGCTCGCGATCGAGCAACTCGTGTTGCAGGCCATGACGATTGCGTCGGCACCCTGCTCGTCGAGCCAGGCGATGTTCGCTCGCAACAGGCCCTGGAGCTCGTCCGAGCTCTTGTCGCCGTACGGAACGTTCGCCTGATCCGCATAGTAGATGACGTCCGCCTGCGGCAATCGCTCGCGCAGCCGGCGCAGCACCGTCAGCCCGCCGAGGCCTGAGTCGAAGAGCCCTATCATCCGCCCGGGGACGGCGTCGGGGCGGGAAAGTCGCGTGCGTAGGTTTCGATGCCGTCGGCCATCGCTTGTGCAACCTGCTGTCGCCACGCGGACGACTCGAGCTTCAAGAAATCGCTCGGGTTCGTCAGGAACGCCGTCTCGACGAGAACCGCCGGCATCTCGGCGTGGAGCGTTACATAGAGCCTGCTCTTGACGATACCGTCATTCTGCGTCCCTGCTCCGCGTGCGATCGCGTTCTCGACGTCGCGCGCGAGCGGCACGTCCTCAGGCTTCGAATAGTAGCTCGTCGTGCCTTTTGGGATCGGCGATCCAGCGTACGCATTGACGTGAATGGCAATGAAGAGACGCGCGCCGTTGGAGTTTGCAACGTCATCGCGCGCTTGGAGCTCGTCATGGTCGGTCTGCGCGTCGGGATCCGCCTCGGTGTCGGTGGTACGCGTCATCCGCACTTGCCAGCCGCGTGCAACGAGAATGCTGCGCAGGCGCATCGCGATGTCGAGCGTCACCGTCTTTTCCTCGACGCCGTGATAGATCGTCCCGGGATCGTTGCCGCCGTGGCCGGGATCGATGACGATGAGGCGTGGATTCGTCGGAACGTACTCGTGCGGCGCGAACGGCTGCGGATTGAAGGGCGCCGGGGTTAATAACTCGGTCGGTTCGGGCGCGGGCGTCGGCGGCGGCGTCTCCTCCGTAAACGCGACGATGGAGCCCATGCTACCGTAGCCGCTGCGCGCCGGGTTGAATGCCAAGTCGTTCGAGACGATGATGCGCACGCCGGACGCCGAGGGGACGACGATGATGCGCTGCGGCTGCGCGAGCGAGAGCGCGACGCGTACGGTCGTGGGCGAATCCTGGTCGACGCGAACGCCGGTGACACGGCCGCTCCACCGGTCATCGCGCGACGGTACCGCGAGGCGCGCGTGGTTGACGTCGATCCAGAAGCGGTTGTCGGGTGGCGGGAGCCGGTGCCAGACGTATGAAGCATCGCCTCCGACGACGATCGCTACGGTGAAACTCTC
>JASHTE010000116.1 GCA_030040695.1 Vulcanimicrobiota bacterium
CGACCAAGAGCGGGCCAGCCCACAAGACCGGCGATCTCGCCGAGCTCGTCTGCAGCAACTCGTTTCGTGGTACCGGGCTTGCGAATGCCGTCGGCCTGCTGAAAGCAGAGCTTGCGCGTTTGGACTCGGTCATCGTCGCCGCGGCGCACGAGGCGGCGGTTCCCGCGGGCACCGCACTCGCAGTCGATCGCGAACGCTTTTCGAGAGGCGTCGAGGCGCGCATCACCGCTGAGCCCCGCGTTCGCCTCTACCGCGAAGAGATCGCGGACGTCCAGCTCGACCGCCCGACGATCATCGCATGCGGCCCTCTGCCGAGCGAAAACTTTCTGACGTCGCTCGACGCGCTCATCGGACGCGGGCGCTTGCACTACTTCGATGCGGCTTCGCCCATCGTTTCGGCCGACTCGATCGATGAATCGAAGATGTACCGTAAGTCGCGGTACGAGAAGGGCGACGGCGACGATTATCTCAACATTCCGCTCGATCGCGAGCAGTATCTTCGGTTCGTGAACGACCTGCGGACGTTGCCGCGGCACGAGGGCAAGGCGTTCGAGGAGACGCGGTACTTCGAAGGCTGCCTGCCCATCGAGGAGATGGCCGACCGCGGCGATGACGTGCTGCGCTTCGGACCGATGAAGCCGGTTGGCTTGCGCGACCCGCGAACGGGAAAGACACCGCACGCCGTCGTGCAGCTGCGCAAAGAGAATCTCGAAGGCACTGCATACAATCTCGTTGGTTTCCAAACGCGGCTCACGTGGCCGGCGCAGCGCGAAGCGTTCGGGCGCCTCGCCGGCCTCGAACAGGCGGAGTGGCTACGCTTGGGGGTGATGCATCGCAACACGTTCATTAATGCGCCGCAGCTGCTCGATGAGACGTTGCGCTTGCGCGGAACCGCGGCGTTGTATTTCGCCGGCCAGATCACCGGCGCAGAGGGCTATGTCGAGGCTGCTGCCTGCGGTGCGATGACGGGCATACATGCAGCCCGTGCGCTCCTCGGGCTTCCGCCGGTTACCGTGCCGCGGGAAACCGCCCTTGGCGCAGTCGTGGCGCACCTGCTAAATAGGCAAACCCCAGACTTTCAGCCCTCGAACGTCACCTGGGGCGCCTTTCCGGAGCCGGTTCATGGCAGGACGGTCGAGCGAAGCAAGCGCCGAGCGCTGATGGCCGAGCGTGCGCTCGCGGCGCTGGAGCGCTTCGTTGCCGATCTGCAACCAGCACGGGAGTACGCAGGTACTAGCGTGGGATGAGCATTCGCTCGACAACAATTCTCGCGGTTCGCCGCGACGGCAAGCTCGCAATGGCGGGCGACGGACAGGTGACGATCGACAAAACCGTCGTGAAGCACGGCGCGCGCAAAGTGCGCCGGATCGCGAACGGCAGAGTGCTTGCGGGTTTTGCAGGGTCGGCGGCAGACGGCATCTCGCTGCTCGAGAAGTTCGAGGGAAAGTATGCTGAGTACAAAGACGTGACGCGCGCAGCCGTCGAGCTCGCGAAGGACTGGCGGCAGGACCGGATCCTGCGGCGGCTTGAGGCGCTCCTGATCGTCGGTACGCCGACGCACCTCTTCGTCATCTCCGGGAACGGCGACGTGATCGAGCCGGATGAAGGCGTCGCTGCGATCGGCAGCGGCGGCCCGTACGCACAGGCTGCGGCTGCTGCATTGCTACGGAATACGTCGCTCGATGCCGAGACGATCGCGCGCAGCGCAATCGGTATCGCGGCCGAAATCTGCATCTACACCAACGACGACATAACGGTCGAGGTACTTCCGTGACAGCCGAGCTCCTGAGCGGGGAGATCCAGTCGTTGACGCCCGCTGAAGTCGTGCGCGCGCTCGACGCCTATATCGTAGGGCAGCACAAGGCGAAGCGCGCGGTTGCGATTGCGCTGCGCAATCGGTATCGCCGCGCGAGAGTCGGCGAGAACCTTCGCGGCGAGATCACGCCCAAGAACATTCTCATGATCGGACCGACCGGTGTCGGGAAGACCGAGATTGCTCGCCGCCTCGCAAACCTCGTCGCCGCGCCGTTCGTAAAGGTAGAGGCGACGAAATATACGGAGGTCGGTTACGTCGGCCGCGACGTGGAGTCGATGGTACGTGATCTCGTCGACGTCTCCGTTCGCATGGTGACGGAGACGCGACGCGAGGAGGTATGGGAAGCTGCGCAACACCAAGCAGTGGAGCGCGTCATCGACATCCTTCAGCCGGAGACGCGTGCGCCGCAGCCACAGGCTCCCGGCGGGCTCGCAGCGGCGCTCGGCTCGATCTTTGGAAATGCGCCGCAGCCTTCACCGGCCCAGGCGGCGACGCTTCCGGGTCCGGAGGCGCAGCGCGTTCGCGATCAGACACGCGAGGAGGTCGAGCGTGGCTTCTACGACGTCCGCCTGGTCGAGATCGAAGTCGAGGAAGCGCCGTCACTACCGATCGGCGTCATCGGCGGCGTCGGCGATCAAAGCGGAACCGATATCGGCGAGATGCTCGGTGGGATGCTCCCGAAGCGGAAAACGCGCAAGCGTGTTACCGTCGCCGACGCGCTCCGCATCTTTACCGACGAAGAGGTCGTGAAGCTGATCGACGCAGAGGCGGTGAAGCGCGAAGCGATCCGGCGCGCCGGAAATGACGGCATCATCTTCATCGATGAAATAGACAAAGTCGCCGGCCACGAGGGTGCGCGCGGTGGCCCCGACGTCTCGCGCGAAGGCGTTCAGCGCGACATCCTCCCCATCGTCGAGGGCTCGACGGTGACGACGCGTTATGGCGCCATCAAGACCGACCACATCCTCTTCATCGCAGCCGGGGCATTTCACATGAGTAAGCCCTCAGACCTGATCCCCGAGCTGCAGGGCCGTTTGCCGATCCGCGTCGAGCTCGACTCGCTCACCGCGGAGGACTTCAAGACAATCCTCACGCAACCGCGTAACGCCCTCGTGGAGCAGTATAAAGCTCTACTCGCGACCGACGGCGTCGAACTCGAGTTCACGGACGACGCCATCGACGAACTCGCTCGGGTTGCCATGCAGGTGAACGAACAAAGCGAGAACATCGGCGCTCGCCGCCTCCACACGGTGATGGAGCACCTCGTAGAGGAAGTCAGTTTCAGCGCGCCCGAGCACGGAGGGCGCGTGCAAATCGACGGCGCTTACGTTCGAGAGCGGCTAAGCGAGGTTGCACGCAACGCCGACCTCTCGAACTACATACTCTAATCGTATTATCCTTAGTGTGAAGCCGGAGGACCGCATGGCAGGTCATGCGAACGTGATCTCAACTCCTGCGAAGCTCTCGGAGGAAAGCTTGTGGCACAACGTTCGCTCCTCGGCTTGATCGTAGTTGCGGTTGCTCTGGCAGCGTGCGGGCCGTATTACTCGCATGGCGTGCCGCCGGGATTCGGCACGGATTGTATTCCTCCGGCGGGTGCGGTGCTCGTCTACCCGGCACCCAACGCAACCAATGTTCCGGATAACACCAACGCGATCTACATTGCGCTCCCGAGCCCTCTGCCGAACGCCGGCGCCTACGACGTCGCGCTCACCGGACCACCCTCCTACGGAACGGTTCTCGAGAACGGCTTCGTCTCGGTATCGGCCAGCGCGGTGCCGACGCCGAACGCGACGCCGACGTATGCGAGCCCGCAGTATTATGAGTCGACGCTGCGCTCCACCCTGACCGCAGCGAGCGCTTTCGCCGTCTATTGGAATCAAGCGAACAGCGCGTGCAACACGGGCACGAGCGCCTCATTTCTCGGATCCTTCACCACGCAGTAAGGGCTTCCCAAGGATCGAGGGACCGCCGCACGCCACCGCGTAAAGAGGCGCGGTGCCGTACAAGCGAGCGATTCTGACGGATGGTGACCCTGTTCTTCGACGCGTGGCGAAGCGTGTCACGCCCAAGGACATTGCAGACCCGCTCTTCCAACAGCTGATCGACGATATGTTCGTGACGATGTACGAAGCGCCGGGCGTCGGCCTCGCCGCTCCCCAAGTCGGCGTCTCCAAGCAGCTCTTCGTCATCGACGTAAAGGACGAGGAACATGAACCGGCGGTCGTCATCAATCCAAGGATTACCTCGGCCGAAGAAGAGGTAGAGCTCACCGAGGGCTGCCTCTCGATACCAGGATACGTCGGCGAGATCGCGCGTTTCGCGCACGTGGCGCTGACGGGCCTCGGCCGCTACGGAGAGCGCATCCGCTTGGAAGGAGATGGCCTTTTCGCGCAATGCTTGCAGCACGAGATCGACCACCTTCACGGACGCCTCTACAAGGACCGAGCACGCGACGTGCGGCTCTCCGTGACGGAGGAGGAGCGCGACGCTCCCGAGCGCGCCTGAAGACGCTCTTCTTCGGAACGAGCGCCTTCGCTGTTCCGAGTCTCGATGTCGTGGCCGATCGCAGCGAGCTGCACGGCGTCGTAACCCAACCCGACCGTCCGGCCGGACGCGGGCAGCGTCTGACACCGACGCCGGTGAAAGCCGCGGCGATCGAGCGTGCGTTGCCCGTCTACGAACCACGCAATCTCCGTCAGTTCGCACACGAAGTGCGCCAACTCGACTTCGATCTATTCATCGTCGCATCGTACGGAAGGATTCTGCCGAACGAGCTCGTCACGCTTCCCGATATCGGGTCGTTGAACGTTCATCCGTCACTGCTACCGCGCTATCGCGGAGCGACGCCGATCCAGGCGGCGCTGCTCGCGGGAGACGCCGAAACCGGAGTCACGATCATGCTGATGGACGAAGGGACCGACACGGGTGACGTCGTGCTTCAGGAGCGTGTCAAGATCGGCGAGGAAGAGACCTACGGTGAGCTACACGATCGGCTCGCGCAGATCGGCGCGCACCTCCTCGGCGAAGCCCTTGCGAGTGCTGAGCGTGACGGCACCCTTGCGCATACTCCGCAGAGCGGAGAGCCGATCGTCACTCGCCCCATTTCGAAGCGCGATCTCGAGATCGATTGGCGGTGGCCGGCGCAGCGGATCGTGAACCACGTGCGTGCGTACTCGCCGCAACCGGCTGCCCGTGCCGTACTCGCAGGAACTAACGTCAAGGTCGTTCGCGCGCACGTGCAGAGTGGCGGCGAGATCGCCATCGATGCTTTGATTGCTCCAAACCATCGGCCGGAGAGCGGTGCCGAGTTCGCGCGCCGCATGCAACGAGGCTAACGTGAACGCGCGCGAGGTCGCGCTGCAGGTCGTACGTGACGTCTTTCCCTCAGAGGGGCGAGAGCGCAGCGCTCAGGAGGCACTCGACTATCGCGTGCGCGCCGCGAAGCTGGACGCACGCGATCGCGCCTTCACGACAGAGCTCGCCTACGGCGCGATCAAGATGCGACGCGCGCTCGACTGGTATCTGGACCCGTTCCTCGGTGATCGGGCCGTGCGGTTACCGCCGACGACGCGGGAAATTCTTCGTTTGGCGGTATTCGAGCTGCGTTACACGCGCGCGGACGCGCACGCGACGCTCTACGAGTTCGTCGAAATCGCGAAGCGCCACGGTCATCGCGGTCTCGCGTCGCTCGCGAATGCCGTCCTGCGCAGCTATCTGCGAGAACCGCCGCTCGAGCCGCAGCGCGAGTTGTTCGAGGACGAAAACGAGTATCTCGGCACCCTCTACTCGCTGCCGACGTGGCTCGTGCGTCAATGGCGTTCCCTGTTCGGAGGCGCGATGCTCGAGGAGATGTGCTCCGGTGTTAACCGTCCCGCGCAGTTCGCGCTGAGCGTTGATCGGCGCCGCATCGGCGTCGCCGAGCTCGCCGAGAGCCTTCGCGAGCAGTCCGTCGAGAGCCGATCCTCCGCGCTCGTTCCCGAGTCGCTGCTCGTCGAAAGCGTGGGCACCGCCTTGCGAGAAGAGTCCGCTCAAGGCCGATGGTGGGTACAGTCAGAATCCTCCGCTACAGTCGTCGAGGTGCTTCAGCCGCAGCTGGGTGAGCGAATCGCGGACCTGTGCAGCGGTCGCGGAAACAAGGCCTTACAGATCGGATGTCGTCTCGCCGGGGAGGGCAGTCTCAGCTGTGTCGATCGTGACTCGCGCAAGATTCAAGTGCTGGAGCAGCGCTTCGCAGAGCATCGCCTCGACGCGTCGGTTCTCGTCGCCGACGTGCGTGAGCTCGAGATGAACGAGCGCTTCGATCGCGTCCTCCTCGATGCTCCTTGCTCCGGAACGGGTATCGTCGGACGCCGCCCGGAGGCGCGTTGGAAGAAGGAGAGCGGGGACGGGGAGCGCCTCGCCGCGACGCAAAAGACGCTGCTCGACGCTGCCGCTCCACTTCTCTACGATGGCGGTGCGCTCGTCTACGCCGTCTGCTCGACGGACCGGCGCGAATGCATGGAGATCGTCGATGCTTTCATCGAACGCAACAGGTTCTCACGCGGACTCATCCCCGCGCAGTTAGAGCCGTTCCTCACGGAGAGCGGCGACGTGCTCATTCCACCCGGAATAGAAGGGCGCGACGGTTTCTATATCGCGCGGCTGGAGCGCACGTTGTGAGCCTGCTCTCGCGTTTCGAGCAGGCCTGTGCCGCACTCATCGAGCGCGCCTTCGCCCGCGGCTTTCCGAGCGATCTCGCGCCGGCGCACGTTGCGCGCAAGCTCGTCGCCGTGATGGAGACGCATACGCGAGGCGAAGGAGGGCGCCTCGTTGCGCCCGCGTCATACGTCATCCTGACACATCCCGACGATTTCGCGCGACTTGCATCGGAGCGCGCATACCTCGAGCGTGAGTGGGCGCAGCTTCTTCGCGATCTCGCGGCTCGCGTCGGCGTCGCCTTCAGCGGCGGCGAGCCGCGTGTCGAAATGGCGGCGCTCGAAGACGTTCCACCGGGTACCGTTCGTATCGAGCTCGGGACAAATCTGCCGCGCTACCAACTGCACGTGATCCGCGGAGTTCCCATCGACGCGCTCTATCGCCTCGAAGGCGAGATGGTGGTCGGCCGCGCCAGTTCCGCGAGGGTCGAGCTGGTCGATCCCAGCGTGTCCCGGCGGCACGCTTCGATCTCGATCGTCAACGGCGTCCCCGTCGTGCGCGACCTCGGCTCGAGAAACGGTACGTTCGTCAACGGCGAACGCATACGCAGCTGCACGCTGAAGAACGGCGACGTCTTGACCTTCGGGAACACGGAGTTGAGAGTCGAAGGAGCGGCATGACGCCCGCCCTCGAGGTTTCGCTGCGAATCGAGTCTCTCGTTGCGACGATGCTGCTCTTCGGCGTCGGCATCGCCGCGGCAAATCCGCGCTTTCGCGTAGCGCGCGACATCGGGCGCCTCGCGCCGATGCGCATCCAACTCGATGTCGTCGATCGCGACGGTGACCACTTCGTCGATGTCCTCACGCCGGCGATCGTGGGACGCGGCGCGGATGCCGACGTGGTCGTCGACGATCCCGACGTTAGCCGGCATCACGCCCGCTTCGAAGCCGAGAATGGTGTCGTCTATCTCAGCGACCTCGAGAGCACGAATGGAACCTTCCTGAACGGCCGAAGGCTGCGCCAAGCGATCGAAGTACGCCCCGGCGACCGGATCGACGTAGGGACTGCCCGACTGGTAGTGAAGGACATCGCGCAATGGACGTAGCGATCCGCGGCGATCTCGCAAGCTGCTTGACGCTCCGTCTTGCCCCGGCGACCTGGCTCTTTGCGATCGCACGCGGCTTTGGCGAGATCGAGGGCGCTCCGATTGCCCGCGCGGCGCTTACTCGTCTCGAGGGCGAGTGTCGCAGGAGAACCCGCGGAGAGACACGTTCGCGGCGCTTGTTACGCTCGCACAATGCCGCTACGACGCTCTGCGGCGCGCTCGCGCGTGTCAACGGGGCGCTCTACCTGCGCAGCGCAGGGCACGACGACTACGTTCCCGCAGCCTGCTCGCTCTCGGCGGCGCTCGTTGTGCGGGATCGCGCGTACGTAGCGCATGCGGGCTCGACCGCGGTGTATCTCGTTCACGGCCAAAACGTGCTGGCACTCACGAGCGGCGACATTTTTGAAGGCGATCAACCGGT
>JASHTE010000117.1 GCA_030040695.1 Vulcanimicrobiota bacterium
TCGCAGGCGGAAAGCCGTCGGCGCGCAGGATTGCCGGGCTCTGAAGCGCCGCACAGGCGCCGTGCTCGAGATGCTTGCCGCGGCACGGCATGAATGCCGCCATGTCGTGGAGGAACGCTGCCGCGAAGAGCACGTCGGAATCGACGCGCAGCCCATCGGCGCGAGCGAGCTCCATGCCCAAGTCGTAGTCGCGCTCCGAGTGCTGCCAGCCCCACGCGGGATGAGTGAACGTGGTGCGCGCTAGCTCGTAGACGCGAACTTTCCAGGCCGCATCCAAAGGAATGCCGGTCGCAGTCCTGGCAGGCGCGGAGGTAGGCATCGTCGGCGTCGCGGCGCTCAGCAGTCCGAGCGACAGGAACAGGAACAGGAACTTCATACAGGCTTCTCCTCTCTTACTGTGCGAAGACCTTCGAATGGCGAACGTCGAGCCGGCCGCGGCATACGCGCGCGAACGCGGGCTCCACGCGCTTGTCGTCGCCGGCCCCGATCGCATTCTCTACGAAGAGTATGCCGCCGGCTATTCGGCGGAGCGCCCGCATGCGCTCTACAGCGGCACGAAGAGCTTCTGGGGAAGCGCAGCGATAGAGGCGGTTAGGCAAGGTCTTTTCCGGCTCGACGATCCCGTCGCAGAGGTTCTCACCGAGTTTCGCACTGACGAACGAGCCGCGATAACACCGCGGATGCTGTTACAGCTCACTGCCGGCTACGGGTTCGGCGGTTTGGGCAGTGCGGTGCCGACCTACGAGAGAGCGCTCGCGATGCCCCTGCGGAGCACGCCCGGCACCCGCTTCACGTATGGCGGCGTTCCTCTGCAAGTGTTCGGTGCATACTTCGCGCGGAAGTCTATCGCATCGGGTACGACTCCGCACGAGTTTCTCAGGGTAAACGTCCTGCAGCCGGCGGGCGCGAGCGTCGCCTCGTGGCGCACGCTGAGCGACGGAACGCATCCACTTCCGACCGGCGCGCAGCTCGACGCCTCGAGCTGGCTCGCCTACGCACGATGGATGCTGCGCAACGGCGATCGCTATGCCGACGCCCTCACCGGCTCCGGCGCGAACCCGCGATACGGCCTCGGATGGTGGCTCGCGTCCGCGTCGATGCCGCGCGACCTCTACTATGCGAGCGGCTCGGGGGGCCAGGCGCTCTACGTCATTCCTTCGCTCGAGCTTCTCGTCGTGCACTTCGGCAACAGCTCGAGCTTCAAGCACGAAGCCTTTCTCAAACGCCTGCTCGCATGAGCGAGCACATGGAGCGCGCGCTCAGGGCGGACCGCCGCTGTCCGCCCAACGTTTGAACGTAGCGCACATCTCCGCGCTCCAGCGCGCCTCGCCGCTCGAGGGCGGCGGCATGCTGCCGTTGAGGACAGCAGCATAAATCGCGCTCGCGTGCGCGAAAACGCTCTCACGGTTGGACAGGTCCATCATGTTGCGCATATGCGCGACGTCCACGCTCGTGAACATCGGCAGGATATCTCGCGCGAAGCTCACGTCCGGCACATCCGGCATCTCGCTATGCCGCCTGTGCGACGTCGAATCGATCGAGATTCATGACTTTCTCCCACGCTGCGACGAAGTCACGTATGAAGTGACCGCCTTCAACCGCGTAGACCTCGGCGATTGCGCGTAGCTGCGAGTTCGAGCCGAAGACGAGATCGCAGTTTGTGCCTGTCCACGTCACCTCGCCGGTGCGCCGATTGCGCCCTTCGTACGTGAAGTCGCCTCCGGCCGGCTGCCAGCTCGTCGACATGTCGAGGAGGTTCACGAAGAAGTCGTTCGTCAACGTGCCCGGGCGCTTCGTGAAGACACCGTGCTTCGACCCTCCAGCGTTCGCGCCGAGCACGCGCAAGCCGCCGATGAGCGCGGTCATCTCCGGAGCGGTCAGCGTGAGCAGCTGCGCGCGATCGACCAACCGCTGCTCGGGTGAGCGCGCGTGCTCGCTGCCGAGATAGTTGCGGAATCCGTCAGCGCGCGGTTCGAGAACCGCGAAGGAATGGACGTCTGTATTCTCCTGTGTTGCGTCCGTGCGTCCCGGCGCAAAAGACACCTTCACATCGTAACCGGCGCTCTTCGCGGCCTGTTCGACCGCCGTGTCGCCTCCGAGAACGACGACGTCTGCGAGCGAGACGCTCTTTCCGCCTGAGAGTGAGGCGTTGAAGTCGGCTCGGACCTTCTCCAGGGATTGCAGCACCTTCGCGAGCTCGGCGGGCTGATTTACGGCCCAGTCTTTCTGCGGTGACAGACGAATGCGTGCGCCGTTCGCGCCGCCGCGTTTGTCGGTGCCGCGGAACGTCGACGCCGCCGCCCAAGCGGTGGCAACGAGCTGCGAGACGGTGAGCCCGGAGGCGAGGATGCGCTTCTTCAGCGCGGCGACGTCTCGCTCGTCGATGAGCGGATGGTCGACCGCGGGGAGAGGATCTTGCCAAAGTTGCTGTTCGGCAGGCACCTCGGCGCCGAGGTAACGTGATATGGGGCCCATATCGCGGTGCGTGAGCTTGTACCACGCCTTGGCAAAGGCATCCGCGAACGCTCGCGGATCCTCGTGGAATCGCTTGGAGATCGGCGCGTATATCGGATCGACCTTCAGGGCGAGATCCGTCGTGAACATCATCGGTGCGCGTCTCTTTGACGGGTCGTGTGCGCCGGGAACGGTGTTCGCACCGGCGCCGTCTTTCGGCTTCCACTGGTAACCGCCGCCGGGACCATTGGTGAGCTCCCACTCGTACTTGAAGAGGTTGTCGAAAAACTCGTTGTTCCACTGCGTCGGTGTCGAGGTCCAGGCTCCCTCGAGGCCGGTCGTAATCGTGTCGTCACCGTGGCCGGAGCCGAACGAGTTGCGCCAACCGAAGTTCTGCTCTTCGATGCCCGAGCCGGCCGGCGCGATGCCGACGTACTGACTCGGGTCTGCAGCACCATGCGCTTTACCGAACGTGTGACCGCCTGCAATGAGCGCAACGGTCTCTTCGTCGTTCATTGCCATGCGGCCGAAGATCTCGCGAATATCTACCGCGGCGGCAAGCGGGTCGGGCTTTCCGTTCGGGCCCTCCGGGTTGACGTAAATCAGGCCCATCTGTGCGGCCCCGAGCGGTTGTTCGAGATCGCGCTCTCCGGTATAGCGTTTGTCGCCGAGCCACTCTTCTTCCGGGCCCCAATAGATGCTCTCGTCGGGTTCCCACGCATCGACACGACCACCGCCGAAGCCGAACGTCTTGAATCCCATCGATTCCAAGGCGCAGTTCCCGGCGAGAATCATGAGATCGGCCCATGAGAGCTTCCGCCCGTACTTCTGTTTGACCGGCCACAACAATCGACGCGCCTTATCGAGGCTCGCATTGTCCGGCCAACTGTTGAGCGGCTCAAAGCGCTGCTGCCCCGAACCCGCGCCACCCCGGCCATCACCGACGCGGTAGGTGCCGGCGGCGTGCCAAGCCATGCGGATGAAGAGTGGCCCGTAATGACCGTAATCGGCCGGCCACCAGTCCTGCGACGTGGTCATCAACGCGAAAAGGTCCGCCTTGACCGCTTTGAGATCGAGGCTCTTGAACTCACGAGCATAGTCGAAATCTTTTTCCATCGGGCTCGACGACGTAGATGGGCGGTGGAGCACCGAAAGATCCAACAGCTCTGGGAACCAATCGATGTTCACTCTCGGCCTCAGAGGGACGCGCTTGTGGATTCCGTTGGTCACGGGACACTTGTTCTGGTCGTCCTCCGACAGCTCGACGATCGTGTTATCCATGCTTAAACTACTCCGATCCCAGAAAGACGAGGGCCCTGCCAACGGAGCGCTCGAAAGTGAATATCATTGTCATATCTTGTAGGGTGCGCCCGGCGGCCCCTGCCGGCGCGGCCGCTACCGTGACGCCAAGTACTGGTGGATCAGTGCGATGACCATGCTGCCCTCGCCGACGGCGGCGGCGACTCGCTTGATTGAGCCGGCCCGTACGTCCCCCGCGGCAAAGATTCCCGGAGCGGTGGTCTCCAGCAGATACGCTCCCCGTCCCGTGACGATATAGCCGCGCTCATCCTTCTCGATCTCTTCCGGCAGCCATTGTGTCTCGGCATCCGCTCCAATCATAATGAAGAGCGCGGGCGTCTCACGCCGGCTGGTCGCCCCGGAAGCCGAGTTGCGCACCCCTATCGCCTCGAGGCGCCCCTTGCCATAAACTTCGACCACGTGCGAGTGCGTCTCCACGCGAACGTTGGGCTTGGTCTTCAACTGCTCGATGAGATAGTGCGACATACTCTTCGCGAGCGACTCCCCGCGAACCAGCACCGTGACGCAGCTCGCGAAGTTCGAAAAACTGACGGCCGCCTGGCCCGCGGAGTTTCCTCCTCCCACGATGTAGACGGCGTTGCCATGCATCGCTTTGATCTCGCCGGGAGCCGCTCCATAGTAGACGCCTTGCCCACGCAGCCGGTCCAGACCATCGATGTCGAGATGCCGCCAGGAAACGCCGTTAGCAAGAACGATCGCTTTCGTACGCAGTCTTTCTTCACCGTCGAGGAGCAGCGTGCGGGATGACGCTTCGATTCCTTGCACCGTGCGCGTGACGACGATGTCCGCTCCCAAGCGTCGTGCTTGTTCCAGCGCACGATGGGCGAGATCGTCACCCGAGATGCCGAACGGAAATCCTAGGTAGTTTTCGATCCGCGACGACGTGCCGGCCTGACCGCCGGGCGCCTCACGCTCGACCAGGACCGTTGACAAACCTTCAGAGGAGCCGTACACCGCCGCAGCAAGGCCCGCCGGACCGCCGCCTACGATCGCGACATCGTATTCCTCTCGCGCCGGCGACACGCAGAGCCCGATCGCTCGAGCGAGCTCTCGAAGCGAGGGCTGGTGCAGGAGCGTGCCATCCGGCAACCGGACCACCGGATACCTTCCCGAAGACTCCGGCACGATCGAATCGTAGTCGAATGAGTTGCGCTGGAGGAAATCGCGCACTACGTGAGTGGCGCCATCCCATTGCTCACCGATGACGGCGAGCCGTTGCGGCGGCTCCGCGGCAAGGTCTTGAAGGCCGCCGACACGTTCCATCGCCAAGCTGCCGATCGCAGACGAAAACTCGGGCGCCGCAGCGGCGACGGCCTGAAAGTCCTTCGGTTCGATTCGCAAGACGCGCGAGTCTTGCGTGGCGCAAACGCTCACCGCATTGGGCATATTCAGGACGAAGGGCAGCTCGCCGAATGACTCACCCGGCGCGCGGACGCCGACCACGCGCTCGGCGCCGTTCAGGGTCTTCAAGATGTCGAGGCGGCCACTTATAAGGAAGAACAGCGCGCGCCGGGTTTCGCCTTCGTAAATGACGTACTCACCCGCGCGAAGCCGCAGATCGGCGCTCGTCTTCGCCAAATAGTCGAGCTCGTCGTCGGTCAGGTCGGAGAAGAGAGGAACGACGCGCAACTCGTCGCGAGTGAACACGGCGTCCTACTTTCGGGCCGCGATCGAGGCATCCGGCAGCGCCGCTAATGATTGGCCGGCGAGGCGGTCGTCGCGAGCGACAACGCGCGCTGAACCGAAGCGCCCCACGTCGACGGCCACAACGCAGTTTTGCGCGCAGATGAGGAGGGTTCCATCCTCGGTGAACGCGATACCGCGCGGACGCTTCATGCCGGCGAAGGCCGGGGTGTTTCCCGCCGACCACGCGTCCGCCGCTGCGCCGGTGCGCACATCGTATCGCCTCAACGACACGACCGCGTCGCGGGAGCCAAAGGGAAACTCGCTCGTGACGTAGAGGTAGCCGCCGTGCAACACGAGATCGAGCGGATCCAATTCCGGGTCGTCGACGAAGGCATCCGGGCTGCGCCTCCCGTCGGCTCCGTAGTAGAACAGAGCTCTGCGACCGCTGCCGAGCACCGGGTGGGTGCCGCTCGCGACCACGAACGCGCCGTCGCCGAGTACCGCAAAGCCACGAGGGAACGCAATGCCGTCAAGCGCGAGAGCCTCTCCGCGGTATCGCCGCGCTGCCAAATCGACACGCTCGATGGAACGCCGCGTACGCGAGCCGACATAGTACATGCCGTCCGCGCCGAACGCTCCACCGCCCGGTTCGAGCCCCGGCGGCAGCTCGATCCGCGCGACCCCCGTCCCATCGAAGCCGAGCAGCCATACTCCAGAGTAGGGCTCGTTCACGACGACGTACGGGTCGTTTGCGCGCCTGCGGACTCCGCGCGGATCGCGGATATCCGCGGGGCCGAAGTTCTCCCACCGGCCACGCTCGTCAAAAGCGCGCAGCGCTCCGTATCCGTCGTTCGCTGCGCTCGAAATGACTAGCGAGGTGACGGCCCTTCGAGCGCCAGACCGACGGCGATGTAATCTTCGTCTCCCAGGCCTTGCTGAACCGCACGTTCGAACTCCGCCAACACGCACTCCATGACCGGCGCGTCCGCCTGTAGGCTTTGCCTGGCAGCCTGGGCGAGACGCAGATCCTTCAGCAGCGCGCTCGCCGAGAATCGCGCTTGCGTGTCACGATCGAGCAACTGCTGGCGTTTCCCGCCGGCGCGCTCGAAGGCATGCACGAGCGCGTCGATGGCGAGTGCACGGTCGACTCCAGCTCGCCTCATCGCGTCGAGCTCCTCGCCGATCGAATCGGCGATCACACCGAGCACGGAGTTGCTCGCGAGCTTGAGGTGTCCGCTTGCGGCCGGCGAGCCCGTAAACGTGAGTGTAGAGCCCAAGGCGCTCAGGAGCTCGCGAGCATGCTCGAATGCTTGGTCCGTTCCTCCCGGAAAGATCGTCAGTGTGCCGGCACGTGCGCTGTCGACGCTACCGACGACGGGACACGCGAGAAAATCTAGGCTTCGTGCCGCCGCCGCCTCCGCGAGCGTCTCGTACATTTGCGGTGAGAGTGTCGATGACTCGATGACGAGTTGGCCCTTTCTCGCGGCGGGAATGATCCGGCCAAGAGAGATCTCTCGAGCAACCCCGTCGTCCCAAAGCATCGCGATGGTCGCGTCAACGCCGGCAACCAGTGACTCGACGTCCTCGAACGGCACGGCACCCGCAGCGGCTAACGGATCTATCGCACCGGGACTTCTGTTCCAAACGCATACGCGATAGCCTCGATCCAGCAGGTTTCGCGCGATCGCGCTCCCCATCTTTCCGACGCCGACGACTCCAACGCGCATCATCGAAGCGCTTCCTCCGGCGGCGCCATGAACTCGGGTCCGACCGGATCGGTGACTTCTTCGGCAACGATGCGATCGATTTCAGATCGTGTCCCCGCGTCGATCGAAAACCCGAAGGCACCTGCGACAGCATCGACTTGTTCGGGCCTGCGCGCACCCCAGAGCGCGATGCCAACACCGGGTGCATCGAGCACCCACCGCAGGGCGAGATGAATGACGCGCCTTCCGAAACGCTTGCCGGCGAGATCATCGAGTCGCGCGACGGCGCGCAGGTATTGCGCAAACCGTGGCGGCTGAAACTTCGGATCGGTCCGCCGCAAGTCGTCACCGCTGAAGGTCGTGGCGTTGCTCATCGAGCCGCTGAGTAAACCGCGACAGATCGCGCCGTAAGTCAGCGCGCACAGATCGTGCGCCTTTGCGTACGGCAGAACCTCGCGCTCGGCGGCACGCTCGAAGATATTGTATGGCGGCTGGATGGTGTGCAGCGGCGAGAACTTTCGGAACTCGTCCATCTGTGACGGTGAAAAGTTACTGACGCCGATGGCCTTGATCTTTCCGACGGCGTAGAGCTCGCGCATGGCGGTCGCGGTCTCTTCGATCGGGACGTTCGGATCGGGCCAGTGGATCTGATAGACGTCGATGTAATCCGTCCTGAGGCGGCGCAACGAGTCGGCGATCTCGGCGCGGATGCGCGCTGCGGAAGCGTTGCGCCGTACTTGGCCGCGTGTGTCCCACTCGAGGCCGACTTTCGTTGCAAGGACGACCCGATCGCGCTTCCCAGCCAGCGCTTTGCCGACGACCTCTTCTGCGTGGCCCTGCCCGTACGCCGGGGCAGTGTCGATGAGTTTTACGTCTGCGGCGAGTGCCCGCTCGATCGCGGCGATCGCGTTCTCGTCGTCCGCACCGCCCCACATCCAACCCCCGATCGCCCATGTGCCGAGCCCGATACGTGATGGTCTGATATCCGTGCTGGCGATCGTCGTGTATTCCATTGATGTGCTCCGGGCCGGGCGTGTTTCGCAGCAGCAGGGCGAACCCTTTTCGGCGAAGCTCCCGAGCTATGCGCTCGAGAGGAGAGTCCGATGAGCCGATGCTCCCGGTGACGGAGCGTCTATACCTGCGCCCCTGGCGTGCTGACGATTGCGACACGGTCGTCACCATGTACGCAAAGCCGCAGGTGATGCAATGGATACCCGGCGGCGTCTGGGATCGCGATAAGACGTCGCGGTTCGTTACGCGAATGATCGAGGCACACGAGCGGCGCGACGTATGTATTTACCCCGTCGTCCTCAAGGAAAGCGCCACGATCGTCGGGCACTGCGGGCTGAACCATCTTGAAGGCGGCGCCGAGATCGAGATTGCGTATCTCGTCGACGATAGGTTTTGGCGCAGAGGCTTTGCGACGGAGATCGCCGGCGCCGTGCTGCACGAGGCATTTCACGCCACCAACGTCGACCGCATCGTCGCGGTCGCCTTCCCGGAGAACCTTCGCTCGGTCGCAGTAATGGAACGAATCGGTATGCATCCGATCGGCGTCGCTCGTCACTTCGGCGCCGACGTTGTGAAGTACGAGATCACCCGATCACGGCGCGGGGCGGTAGAGTGATTCGCTCTGCGCCTTTGCGATTTCTTTCTTTACGATCGTAAAGTAGACGAACCACACGAATAGTGCGGTCAGGATGAATGCCCACGCGCCGGTGACTTGTGCGAGCGTGTCGAATACGGCGTGCAACAGGATCGCGAGCGCCAAGCCGCGCACGGCGAGCCAGGGCTTGTGCTGCACCTTGGCTTCTCCGAGATGGTACCCCATGATTGCACCGTAGAACGCGTGCCCCGGCACGCTGACGAAGGCGCGGAAGAGCGCAACGGTACCTCCGTATGCAAATGCGTAGAAGATGTTCTCGATCGCCGCGAAACCGAGGCCGGCAGCGATCCCGAATATCACGCCGTCCATGGCCTCGTCGAAGTACTTCGAGCGGAACGGCAGGGCGATAACAACGAGGAACTTTGCAGATTCTTCGATGAGCGCAACGCCAAAGAGGAAGTAGAGGAACGTGAGCCCGAGACCGGCGTTCTGCGGGAGGCTCGGCTCGATAACCGCTGCGATGACGGCGCAGACCGCGCCGAGGACGAACGTGCCAAGGAGAAGCGGCACCGATTCTTTCTTGTACTTGTCGGCGTGGTGAAAGTGCCAGAGTAGATAGAGCGCCGGCGCAACGCCTAAGGCGAACAATCCGTCGGCGCGGTCGACGTGCAGCGTGAACAGTATCGCGCCCAGCACGAAGATCGCGCCGGCTATACTCACCAGGCGTCTATGCTGCGCCCGCAGCCTACTTACAGCCGAAGACGTCATCCGCACGCGGAGTTGCGTGTGGCGCTATCGAATCCTCTTGGATGGTGACGATCGCGCAGTTGCTGCTCGCCGCGTTTCTGCTCGGGTTCGCCGTCGGACTGCGCACGCTTACCGGACCGGCGGTCTTGTGGCTCATGCGGCACGGAGGAGTGTGGGCGTACGTGCTCGGCGCTCTCGCCCTCCTCGAATACGCCATCGACCTACGTCCGAGGGCGGGCGCGCGGACGCAGCTGCGTGGCCTCGTGCCGCGCATTCTGAGTGGAGGCCTTTGTGGATGGGCGCTCAGCTGGGGTGACGGTGGCGCATTCGTCGCCGCAGCGATCGCAGTTGGCGCGATCGCTGCCGTCATCGGCGCTCACGTCGGGCTTGCCGTGCGACTCAAGTCTGCGGCGACGATCGGCCGTGTGCCGGCCGCCCTCGTTGAAGACGCCGTCACGATCGCGATCGCGGTTGCCGCGGTGCGCGTTTGAGTTAGGCAGATTCTCTCGGGTAATAGTGGAACTCGAGTAGCAGCGCACCGCGTTCAGAGGCGAACGGCCCATGATACACGCCCGCCGGTCTCACGGCGTACGTGTATGCCTCGAAGCGCTTCCCTCCATTCCCGTCTGCGTCTGCGCCCACGGTCATCTCGCCGCTAACGAGAAAGACTTCTTCGCAGTAATCGTGCACGAAGGGCTGCGTCGTCCGAAATCCTGGATCAAAGCGCAAGAGGCGAGTCCGGCTTCCTCTCTTGTTGACTTCATCGAGCCCGCCTGAGAGGATCTTCTCCCGCGCCAACGCGTCCTTCGGATAACCCGCCGGCACTCTCCACCCCTTCGGCCCCAGGTCGACGGGCGCGAACTCCATGTGGATTCTTTTCACTTTACCACTGCAACGGATCGGCGATGGAAAGGTCGGTGACGAACATGTGCGCCGCTTTGTGGGTGATGAGCTCGGGGAGCTGACCTCGCATCGCCATGACTTGCGGAGTAAGGCCGCAGGCCCAAAACACCGGCGTATACGGCCCGTGAACCGAGCGCTTCACGCCCCACTGCGGCGAGTCGAGATCGACGCCGATCGCGGAAGGATCGCCGATATGAACGGGCGCGCCATGTGCGAGCGGGAATCGTGTCGTGACCGCGACCGCTTTGGCGACGTGCTGCGGGAGCACCGGTCGCGCGTTGACCACCATCGGTCCGCTGAGCTCGCCCGCGGGCGTACATTGAATGTTGCTGATATATG
>JASHTE010000118.1 GCA_030040695.1 Vulcanimicrobiota bacterium
GACGCTCCCGCGCCGGGCTGAAGAATCCGAGCCGTCCCATCGGATCGTTCATCTTCCTCGGCCCGACCGGCGTCGGCAAGACCGAGGTCGCGCGCAGCGTCGCGGCGTTTCTTTTCGACGACGAGGAGTCGATGGTGCGCATCGACATGTCGGAGTACATGGAAAAGTACGCCGTGAGCCGTCTCGTTGGTGCACCGCCCGGATACGTCGGATACGAAGAGGGCGGGCAGCTCACCGAGGCCGTGCGCCGGCGTCCATACTCCGTCGTGCTGCTCGACGAGATCGAGAAGGCGCACCCGGACGTCTTCAACTTGCTGCTGCAGGTGCTCGACGACGGGCGTCTCACCGACTCTCAGGGGCGTCAAGTCGATTTCAAGAACAGCGTCATCATCATGACGTCGAACATCGGTGCAACCGGAATGCAGACGACCACAGACATCGGCTTCCGCTTGCAGAAGACGAGCGGCGAGGATGAACAGCGCGCATACGAACGGATGCGCGGTAAAGTACTCGAGGAGACGAAGAGCACGTTTCGCCCGGAGTTCCTCAACCGCGTCGACGAGGTCGTCGTCTTCCATCAACTGAACCGCGAGCAGATCGAGCAGATCGTCGGTTTGGAGCTCGAGAAAGTCAGGCGCGAAGTCAAATCGCAGGAGATGCATCTCGACGTTACCGAAGCCGCGAAGGCATTGCTCGCCCGAAAGGGTTGGGATCCGCAGTTCGGTGCGCGCCCGCTGCGTCGCGCTATTCAACGGAACGTAGAAGACGAAATCGCCGAAGAGATGCTCAGGGGTACGTTCAAAGCCGGCGACCACATTCTCGCCGACGTCGATTCGAGCGACCCCGAAAAACTCTCGTTCTCAAAGATTCCGTCGATCGAGGCGCCGCCGCCGCCGGAGCCCGCGATCTCTTAGTACATGCTCCTCGCGGCCGTCGTTGCCGTACGACTCGCGCAAGCCTCACCTTCACCCACGCCGTCTTCGACACCGGGTCTCTTGAGTGTGACGCCCGCCGCAATTGCGATGAATCCTGCGCAGCGACGGACGATCGACGTTATCGGCGCCGTTCCGCCGGTGACGGCGACGCTGCAGCAGCATCTCGTGAGCGCGAGTGTCAATGCAACGGGAACGAGCGTGACGATCGATGCGACCCAGGCGACGGGAAGCGACACCCTCGAGCTCGAGGATGCTGCCGGCAAGAGCGTCGATGTGCCGATTCAGGTCGCGTTCAATGCGGGAACGATTCCTTCGCAACTTCGGTTGAGCGTCACCGGCGATCCGGTAGACCCGCAGTGGCTCTCCGAGGAAGTTCAGGCGACCGTCGAACGGGCAACGGCGGTGATGCCGGGAGCACAGGCGACGATCGCCGCACCACCGCCGATCACTCTCGCGCCCGGAGGAACGGCGAACGTGAGCGTCGCCGTCCAAATCGCCGGAAACGGGACGTATCTCGATCAAAGCGGCGCGACGAACGTTACCGTCGATCGAGTGCCCTTGACACCGATGCCGGCCGCACTGCTCTTCTACGATGACGATCCGGAAGACGTCGCGAGCGACGGTGTGCTCTACCGAGGGACGGCAACCACCAGTCAGGCAGTGCGCCTCTATACGTACCATGAGAGCATCTCCGCCCCACATCGTATCGTCGTCATATTGAGCGCAGACGCGCAGGCACGCGTTCAGACGATCGGCGCCTTTGCCGGCCCGAATATCGACGTGATGTCGGTCGGACACGCCGCAACGCTGCGATACCTTACGCTCCAGCCGCACGACGAAGGCGTCGTCCTAACGCTCGGCGCCGCAACGAGCCAGGTGCTTGAGGACGTCACCGAAGGCAACGGCGAGCTCGTCGCGGGGGTACTCGACGTTCGCGTCATCGAAGGCGGACCCGTGACGGTGACCGTCATGAGCGTCGCGCCTGGGGAAGATCCAAAACTGCTGCTCGGCGACCCGCCGTTGCCGGGCGACGGCCACCATCGCACCGGCGTCTTCGTTCTGAGCGGGTACGGTGACGACGCGGCAACCTACGCCGTTGGCGGCCCCGATGCTGTCGTCACGTACGGCGATCGCAGCGCGCCGCCAGTGAGCGCCGGCCCCAGGACCGACGATCGCGACGACGGAGATTACGGCGTCCTTCGTTCGATTGAATTTACCCTGACGAATCCGACGGATGAGGAGTCGAACGCATATCTGTACGAGCGTCCTCTCGGCGGTGACGTGCGCTCGAGCTTTCTCGTTGACGGGTCACTCGTCCAGCTTGGCTGCGCCCGCGAGCCCTCTGCCTATCAAATTGCAGCTTACGCGCTCTCTCCGCACCAGACGTACCGCGTCAGCATCGAGACGATGAGCGACGGGGCGTCCAACTATCCGCTCGAGGTGGGGATCTCGGCGACGCCTCCTATCCCGCAGACGCCACCCGTCGGCACCCCCGATGGATGCTTTCCCCGAGCGCCCCAACCCAATGGGGCTACGCCGTAGGGAGAGCCCGGCAGCGCTGCCCCTACTGAAATTGATGGTTTTTTGAGGGTGTGCGCGACATTTGGCACAGGGGCTCCACCCACCGAGCTGTATGTTTTCGACAGAGAAGTGGAGCGAACGACCGAACCAAAGATCGTCTTGCTCGTCCGGCTGCTGAACGCGATCGACGAGGGGCGATACAGCTTCGAGGCTCTGAAAGAACGGCTCGCTGAGAGCGGCGGAAAACGCCCTTCGACCCGTAGCCTACGGCGCTATCTCGCGATTCTCGCGGCTGCCGAGTTCCCATGGTTCTTCGATCGGGCGACGGGGACGTATCGCTTCGCCGAGGGGTATAGCCTCAAGCGGCTCCAGCTTTCTAACGGCGAGCTCTTCGGGCTTGTCGCGCTACGCTCCATTGCGCACTCGATCGGCGGCGCCATCGGCGCTTCGATCGGAGAGGTGACGCGTAAGCTCGCGGGCTCCTCGACCAACGGCGTCAAGGCGCACGTCAACGGCAGGCCGTCTGTAGCGTTCCGCCTCTCCGAGATTCGCCTCGACGAGCAGGGTGAGCGCACTTTCGCCCTCCTCTCCTCGGCCGAGCGTCATCACCGCGTAGCCCGCTTCACGTACGTCGATAAGGAGGGGAACAAGTCGACGCGCATCGTTGAGCCGTACGGCTTTGTCGTCAGCTCCGGGCGCATCTACTGCGTCGCCTTCGACCGCGCTCGGAACGATCGTCGTAGCTTCGCCGTCGACAACGTCAGCGAGCTGACGCTCCTCGCGCAGACATTTGTGAAGCCGGCCGATTTCGACATCGAGGCGTGGGCCGCATCGTCGATCAGCGGCGTTCTCCACGGCAGAGCGCCGGCCGATGTGCGCGTTCGCTTTGCCTCGCGCGTCGCCAAGGCCGCGATCGCAGCGCGTATCGTTGCCGAGCGCGACATCGAGCATCTGCCCGATGGTTCGGCGGAGATCGTCTTCCACGTAGACGACGTCGACGAGCTCGTACGCTGGGTCCTGAGCTGGGGAGACCAGGCAGAGGTTCTCGATCCGGAGCCGATCCGCGAGCGCATCGCGGTGCTCTCCCACGCGATCAGCGAAAAGTACCAATAGCGAACGCAGCTTCCGCTGGGAAGCTACCAAAGGTGCTAAAAGCAAGACCCGCAGTGGCAAAGCCCCCGCGGGTCCTGACGTATTCGCTCACCGTGCGCGCCCGTTTGGCCCCCGGGTGGAAGACCCCACAGCGCCGCTCGGCGGTTTGACCGTTTCCGGCCGCGACTGATACGCTCGTCGCCCTTCGTTTTACCGAAGTGTTTGCATGGTAGCAGTTTCGAAAAGAGGCTGCAAGAGGCGCAACGCGGTACCCACAAGCTGTCCACAGAAATTTTTGTTTATGCACCACGAGCAATCCAGTTATCCACGCATAGAGATCGGCGGCCGCCTTACGCTCGAGAGTATCGAGGCAGTCGCCGACGGAGCGCCCATCGTTTTGTCGAGCGCAGCACGTAAACGCGTTGCGAGCGCGCACGCATTCGTTGAGGAACGTTTTCGCAGCGGAGAGCCGATCTACGGCGTGACGACCGGCTTTGGGCGACTCGCTAACGTGCCGGTCGAGCCCGACGACACGGAACGCCTGCAACTGAATCTCGTGCGAAGCCATGCCGCGGGAACCGGGCCTCTACTCGAGCGGCGCGTCGTGCGCGCCGCCGGTCTTCTGCGCGTGAACGCGCTCGCCGCCGGTCACTCCGGCGTGCACCCGCGCACGCTCGACCTGCTCGTCGAGCTGTTGAATCGCGGCGTGACACCGTGCGTGCCGTCGCAAGGCTCCGTGGGTGCGAGCGGCGATCTCGCGCCGCTCGCGCACATGACGCTGACACTCGTCGGCGAAGGCGAGGCGTGGTATCGAGGCGAGCGCCTTTCGAGCAGCGTCGCGCTCGAGCGTGCGGGTTTGCAGCCCGTACGCTTGGGACCAAAGGAAGGGCTCGCGCTCGTCAATGGAACGCAAGTGATGACGGCGGTGGCGGCGCTCGGCGTGATGCGCTCGCAGCGCCTCGCCGCATCCGCCGACGTGATCGGCGCGATGTCGCTCGAAGCATTTCTCGGGAGCGATCGTGTTTTCGACCGGCGCATCAACGAGCTGAGGCCGCACGCCGGTCAGGCGCGTGTCGCGGAGAACCTGCGCGCAGTGCTCGCCGGATCGGAGATCGTCGAGTCGCATCGCGAGTGCGGGCGCGTACAGGATCCGTACTCGTATCGCTGCATCCCGGTCGTGCACGGCGCCGTGCGCGATGCGATCGAGCACACGCGCAGCGTCGTTGAGACGGAGGCGAACTCCGTTACGGATAACCCGCTCGTCTTTGCAGATGACGGCGTCTTTCTCTCGGGCGGGAACTTTCACGGCGAGCCTGTCGCGCTCGTGCTCGATTTCCTCAAGCTGGCCATCGGCGAGCTCGCGTCGATCTCCGAGCGGAGGCTCTACCTCTTGCTCAATGCAGAGGAGCGCGACCTCCCGCTCTTCCTGACCGGACGCTCCGGCGTGCAATCGGGGCTCATGATCGTGCAGTATACGGCCGCCGCGCTCGTCAATGAGAACAAGGTTCTTGCGTGGCCCGCGAGCGTCGACTCGATTCCCACTTCTGCAGGCCAGGAGGATCACGTCAGCATGGGCATGACTGCGGCCAACGTTCTTCCGCGCGTGCTCGACAACGTCGAGGGCGCACTGGCGTGCGAGCTGCTTGGGGCCCTCGCTGCAACGGATTTTCGGCGCCCGCTGCGCTCGGGCGGGGGCACTCAAGCGGCATACGACGTCGCGCGCCGCGAAATCGCAGCCCTCGGAGAGGACCGCTCGCCGGCACCGGACATCGAGCGCGCGCGCTCGCTCATTGCGTCGGGCTCGCTGACGAATGCTGCCGAGAAGGCAGTAGGCATCGCGTTGTAGGAGCCTTGCGCCAATGCCGGCAGCCGTCTCGGAGCCACGGACCGTTCGAGCACCCCGAGGGCGGGAGATTTCCTGTCGAGCCTGGCCGCAGGAAGCGGCGCTTCGCATGCTCATGAACAACCTCGATCC
>JASHTE010000119.1 GCA_030040695.1 Vulcanimicrobiota bacterium
CTGCTCCATGAGTGACGGCTTCTCGCTGCGGGCGCAGGTCGCGCAGAGCTGCATCACGGCGTTGACCTCTTTTTTGTCGCGCGCCCAGTTCTCGGTCGAAAACCCGTACACCGTGAGCCGCTGCACGCCCGCGTCGACCGCACCGCGCACCGCTTCGCGAAGCGCGATGACTCCGCGGCGGTAGCCCTCGGCTACCGGAAGACCGTGCCGGCGAGCCCAGCGCCGGTTTCCATCCATGATGAGGGCGACGTGCTCGGGAATCTCCGGGATCGCTGCGGCCTGCAACATCCTTCACTTTGTACTACAAAGTGAAGCTCCATGCAAGCGGGTGGACGTGAAACTCTCGCAAACCAATGGGCTTCACATGAGTCAGGGTTACTATCGCTATCCCGCGATCGCGGGCGATCGCGTCGTCTTCGTCTGCGAGGACGATATTTGGTCGGTCGATGCTGTGGGCGGCACCGCGAAGCGCCTCACCGTCAGTTTCGGGACCTGTTCCTTGCCGCGGCTCTCCCCGGACGGCCGCTGGGTCGCCTTTACCTCAACCGACGAGGGGCACCCCGAGATTTACGTGATGCCGGCGGAGGGGGGCGAGCCGCGCAGGCTTACCTATCTCGGTAGCACCGTCGCCTGGACCACCGGTTGGAATGAAGACGGCACAGAGATCGTCTTCGTCGCCAATCCCGGCGCTTGGTACCCCAACGAGACCCGCCTCTTTACCGTGCCGCTCGCGGGCGGAGGTCCGCGCGAGCTGCCTTACGGTCACGCGAAATCTCTTGCGTTCGGCGGCCGCGGCGCGCTTGCAATCGGGCGCAACGCATTCGATCCCGCGCGTTGGAAGCGCTATCGCGGCGGGACAGCCGGCGAGATTTGGATCGATCAAAGTGCCACCGGACGCTTTGAGCGGCTCGAGCTTCCCGACGGAAATCCAACCTGGCCGATGTGGATCGCGGATCGTATCTTCTTCCTCGCCGATCAGGACGGGATCGGCAACCTGTACTCGTGCTCGCTCGACGGAGGCGACGTACGCCGCCACACGCACGAGAGCGAGTACTACGCCCGCTATCCCTCCACCGACGGGGCGCGCATCGTTTACGCGTGCGGTGGGCGCATCATGCTGTACGACGTTATCGAAGACAGCACCCGCGAGATCCCGATCGAGACACGCTCGGCGGCACCGCAGACGACGCATCGCTTCGAGGGTGCCTCTGAGTCGCTCGAACACTTCGCGCCGCATCCTGACGGGACGAGCTTCGCGTTCATCTCGCGCGGGCAGCCGTTGACGATGCCGCTCTTCGAGGGTGCGGCAATCGCACACGGCATCGGAAGCCGCGCTCGCTATCGTCTTGCGGAATGGCTGCCCGACGGCAAGCATTTCATCTGCGTTACCGATCGGAACGGTTACGAGCAGCTCGAAGTCCACGACGCCGCGGCCGGCGAGTCGCCCCGGCTCGTCACGATCGGCGACATCGGGCGCATCACCGATCTCGCGGCCTCTCCCTCTCGTGACATCGTCGCATTTGCAAATCATCGTTACGAGCTCGCGTTGCTCGATCTCGAGAGCGGGGAGATCCGTACGATCGACAAGAGCCCGGCGCGGCGAATCGGCGATCTGGCGTTCTCTCCCGACGGCAGGTTCCTCGCCTACTCGTGGTCACCGGTGAACGGCACATCGATCATTCGCGTCGCAAAAGTAAAGTCGGGCCGGGTTCACGACGTCACGCCTGCACTGCGAGAGGATCACTCGCCGGTGTGGGATCCGGAGGGCCAGTATCTCTACTTCATCTCAACGCGTGACTTCAATCCGGTCTACGACGCTCTCCAGTTCGACTTGAGCTTTCCACAGGCACATCGACCGTTCGTCGTCACCCTACGCGCCGACGTGCCCTCGCCCTTCACGCCGAAGCCGCGACCGATTCATCAAAGCCACGACCACGCAAAAGCGGAACACGAAGAGAAGCACGATGAGAAGGTCGAGGTACGGATCGACTTCGAGGGTATCACAGGGCGTGTGCTGGGGTTTCCGGTTGAAGAGGGTGATTATCAGCAGATCGTTGCGACACGCGGGCGCGTGCTCTTCACGCGTTTTCCGGTACACGGCATCAAACCGTTCACGTCGTACGGTGACGAGTCGGAGGAGAGCGGAACGCTCCTCGCCTACGATTTCGAGCAGCAGCGCGCTGCAACGATCGCCCACGAGGTCATGGAGATTCGCCTCGGCGCCGATGCGCGAACGTTGCTCTACCGCTCGGCGCGGCGCTTGCGCGCGATCGATGCCCAGAACGAGCTGCCCGAAGAGGGCGAAGAGCAGAAACCACCGAGCGAGCCCGGGCGCAAGAGCGGCTGGATCGATCTCGATCGCGCCTCGGTCGAAATCGTGCCGCGCGACGAATGGGCGCAGATGTTCCGAGAAGCGTGGCGCTTGCAAACGGAGCAATTCTGGGTCGAGGACATGAGCGACATCGATTGGGACCGCGTCTACGATCGCTATCGCGCCGTGCTCGAGCGCGTGCGGACGCGAACCGAGCTCTCCGATCTCATTTGGGAGATGCACGGCGAGCTCGGTACCTCGCATGCATACGAGCTCGGCGGTGACTTTCGAGAACCACTGCAGTACCAGCGCGGTTTTCTGGGCGCCGATCTTGCGTGGGATGCGCCTGAAGGCGGCTATCGCATCGAGCGCATCTTCCGCGGTGATTCTTGGAACCGCGAGATCGATTCACCGCTCGCAGAGCCGGGCCTCGACATCGATACCGGCGACGTGATCACGGCGGTCGGCGGCCGCCGCCTCTCGCAGGCGCTCGCGCCGGAACAGTTGCTCGTCAACGCCGCCGGTCGCGACGTCACGCTCAGCGTGCGACGCGGCCGCACCCCGGAGCGCAACGTCCTCGTCAAAGCACTCACGAGCGAGGCGCCGTTGCGCTATCGCGCGTGGATCGAAGCGAAGCGTGCCTACGTGCACGAACGCAGCCGCGGACGCGTCGGGTACGTTCACATTCCGGATATGGGGCCGTGGGGATTCTCGGAGTTCCATCGCGGCTACTTGAGCGAGTTCGACCGGCAAGGCTTGATCGTCGACGTCCGCTACAACCGAGGCGGGCACGTCTCGTCGCTGCTCCTCGAGAAGCTCGCTCGCAAGCGCGTCGGTTACGACATCCCGCGTTACGGCGCGCCTCAACCGTATCCGCCAGAGTCCGTCGCGGGGCCGCTCGTCGCGATCACGAACCAGTTTGCCGGCTCGGATGGCGACATCTTCAGCCACTGCTTCAAGCTCTACAAGCTCGGACCGCTCGTCGGCAAGCGCACGTGGGGCGGCGTGATCGGCATCGAGCCGTATCACCACCTCGTCGACGGCACGCTCACGACGCAACCCGAGTACTCGTTCTGGTTCAGCGACGTCGGCTGGACGGTGGAAAACTACGGCACCGATCCCGACTACGAGGTCGACATAGCGCCGCACGAATATCGTGACGGCCTCGACCCGCAGCTCGACGCAGCGCTCTCGTTGATGGAAGAAGCGCTCACCCTCGACGTGCCCGTACGCCCCGATCTCACGACGAAACCGTCGCTTCCGCTCCCGACGCTCGCATGAGGAGCATCGGTTGTGCTCTGGCGGCGTTCTCTCTCATCGTCTGGCTGAGCGGCGCGTCGACGCAGGCGGCTGATACGGCCGGGCAGATTGTGTGGCATGGCATCGTCCTTGGAACGCCGGCGTCGAAGCTCAAGGCTACATTCGGCGATCCCCTCAGAATCACTCAAGGGAACGACGAACGGGTCGCGCGATATTGGATCCCGGGAGACGACGCGACGTTTTTCTTGATCACGGAGCAACGTGGATATATATTTGCATTTCATGCATTTACAACGTCGACGCCGATAGCGGCCTTGGAAAACGTGCCGGCTGACCCCTCGGGAGTGCACCTTGGCGATACGATACAGACGGTCGAGCAACTGCATCCGAGCTTTAAGACCGAGACGGGCGATCAGGGTGAACCGATGCTCATCGGCCCCGGTCCACTGCCCGACACGGCTGTGATTTACGATTTCGATCAGGGGCGCGTACACAGCTTCGCATGGCAAATGGAAGTGCCGGCCGGCCTACCGGCGCTTCCGATGCTTACCGAACCCGATGGTTCGAGCATGTCCAATGCAATAGTCGACGTGCAGAGCGACGAGTTCGCAGGCGTGCATTGGGAGTATCTCTTCATCGCATTTCAACCATGCGACGGCAACACGGCGTGGCGACCGTCGGGAGAGCAGGCGCTTCTTTCGGAGCACCAGCGTACGTACGACCGGGACCACGTGGTCTGCCCTACGACAAAGGCAGAGCGCGATTACTACTTTGATATTTCGAGCTATTTTGGAAAGCTCTGAGAGGAGCATGATTGACCGAGGGGATGCGCACGTTCTAATGTTACATGTAACGTGAAGAAACCAGCGACACAGGCGCGTCATGCGCTCGCCCAGAGGGTTCGCGCGCACCGGGCGAGGCTCCGCAGAGCGGGCCTGCGCCCAATCCAGCTTTGGGTACCCGACGTGCGAGCAAAGGCGTTTCTCGCGGCTTCCCGTCGGCAATCTCTCGCCGTCGCGCAGAGCACGCACGCTCGCGAGGATCAGGAGTTCATCAATTCGGTTTCGTGGTGGACTCGGGGATGAAACAAGGGAGATTTGGACCGTCGCAACCAGGCAGGGGTACGCGGGTAAGCCTCGGCCCGCGGTTAGCGTTCAAGACGATGCGTTCGGCGCACTCGATTCAGTGACACTTTGTGGATTTACAAGCGACACGACAAATGCGCCCACTGTTCCGTCTGCGCGTCGAGCCGAGTCGGCGGAACGGCCTCAAATCCGAGTGTCGGATTATGGTTGACAAGGTCAGCACGGTTCCTCGTGCTAAGGTGGGGGCACGCATCGGGCGACTGGACGA
>JASHTE010000120.1 GCA_030040695.1 Vulcanimicrobiota bacterium
ACGTGCCGCCGTGCAATCCGCGCGAGCTCGACGCGATCCTCCTCTCGCACAAGCATCTCGACCACTCAGGAGATGTCAACGCCATGATCGAGGCAATGACTGCCGGCGGATTTCGCAAGCGCGGCACGGTGCTTGCGCCGCACGATGCACTCCAAGAGGAGCCCGTCGTGCTACCCTATGCGCAGCGATTCGCCGAGCGCGTCATCGTGCTCGAGCCGAGCAGCGGCCCGTACCGCATCGGCGACGTCGAGATCCGTACCTCCGTCGCGCACGTGCACGCCGCGCAAACGTACGGCTTGCACTTCACCTACGGCGACGTACGAGTCGCGTACCTTCCGTGCGGACGCTACTTCGACGGACTCGCCGAAGATTACGCGCGCCACGAGCCGCAGGTGCTCATCGTCAACGTTCTGCGCTACCGCGATCGCCTCGACGTCGATCATCTTACATGGGAGCAAGCGCGCCGCATCGTCGAGCATGTGCGGCCGAAGGTCGCGATCTTTCAGCACTTCGGCACGACGATGCTCGAGCACGATCCCGCCGCGCTCGCGCAGGCGCTCGAAGACGAGCTCGGGCTTCGCACCATTGCGGCGGAGGACGGGCTACTCGTCGACCTCGAGACCGAGATTACAGCTGCGACGGCAGCGTGAGGTTCGGCAGCATCCTGCGGAGGCGCCCTCGGATGCGCGGATGATCGGCGAGGCTGCCGTCATAGAGAAAGATTGCGCCCGATGCTTGCGCGGTGACGAACGGTCCGCCGTTTCCGATCGTCGCCACGGCGCTTCCGTCGCTCCGATGGATCCCGACATCGGGTGGAAAGGCCGAGAAGAGCCGTCCCGTCGCACTGTGAGCGTTCAGCGTTGCCGCACCGCCCGCGACGCCGATGCCGACCCATCCGCGGCCGGTCGCGAAATACGCCGGCCCCTGTTCGAAGAAACCGTCATCGTAGAGAATCGTGCCTTGCACGGCAGAAACGTCGATCTCGCGTGAGCGGCAACCCTCGAAGAAGAGATTTCCGAGCGCCGTGCGAGCGCGCAGGCGCTCGAAGTCAGCACCGAGCGCGACGACGCGCCCCCAGTCGACCTGCGCGTAGGCGGTTCCTGAAAAGTTCTCGAGCGTCATTGCACCGTGCCGAAGGTGACCCACGAAGATTCCCTGATAACCGTCGACGCCGATGGCTCCGGTCGTGACGCGCGCGATAACCAGCGCGGTGCCGTTGGGCACGATGAGACGTGTGCCGGCGGTACTGCTCACCGTGATCGCGTCGTGATCCCCACCGGGGAGATGAGGAAGGACGAAGTTCTCCGCGGGTAGCTCGACTCTACCGTGTGGCGTTTGCAGCGTCACCGCCCAAGAGTCGATCTCCGCTGGAATTCGCGGCGCCGTTCGTGTTACGTCGAAGTGCTGCAACGTCACGCGTCCTCGGCTGATCACGCGAACCGTCGGCTTTCCCCACGTCTCGATCGATAGCGTTCCGTTCGTGACCGTTACGTTGACGATCGGGTGCGCGCTCACGGAAACGTCCTGAGCGCGAGCAACGCCGCTTGCGAGCAGTAAGGAAAGCGCAAGCGCGAGGAGCGGCATCGTGATGCGGAAGAGGCTGCCGCCGCTCGGGACGTTGCGCACGTCGACGTCTCCGCCGTAGGCGTGCGCCACGGAGCGCACGATCGCCAGCCCAAGTCCCGTTCCCGGCACGCTGCGAGAGCGTGCGCGGTCGGCACGGTAGAAGCGCTCGAAGATGCGCGGCAGGTCACTCTCGGCGATGCCGGGCCCCGTGTCGCGGACCTCGAGCCATCCTCTACCGTTCTCGCGGCCGACACAGACGTCGACGCAGCCACGCTCGGTGAACTTTATCGCGTTGTCGACGAGATTACCGATCATTTGGCGAACGAGCTTCGAGTCGGCCAGCACGACCGCCGATTCGCTTTCCGAATCGAAGCGCAGCTCCAAACCCTTGTCATGCGCCCGCGGCGACGCACTGCGGATCACTTCTCGAGCCTCTTCGATGAGTGAGACCGGCTCCTTGGGGATCTCGTCGCCACGATCGGCCTTCGCGAGCGTGAGCATTCCGTTGATCATCTCGCCGAGCGAGGCACTTTCGCGCGCGATCGTCTCCAGCGACTCGCGGCGGACGCGCTCGTCGGCGGCGCCCCAGCGCAGCAGCATCTGGGCATTCGCGTTGATCGACGTGAGCGGTGTCTTCAGCTCGTGCGAAGCATCGGAGATGAACTGACGCTCGCGGGAGAACGAGGCCTCGAGCCGAGCGAGCAGATCGTCGAATGACTTCGCGAGTTCGCCGAGTTCGTCTCTTCGCGGCCATGCGAGACGGCGATCGAGGCGCTCGAAACCGATCTCGCGCATCGCGCGAGAAAGCTCGTTGATGGGGCCCGTCGCCTGCCCCGCAAGCGCAACGGAGAGCCCGATCACCGCCAGTACGGCTGCACCGAGCAGAATGAGCACGCTGCGTCGTGCTTCATCCATCGCGTGCGTCGCGGCTGCGAGCGACTCGGCGACGTGAACGATGACGTCGGTCGTGCTGCCGATGCGGACGAGCCGGTCTTCGACGAGGGCAGGGCTACCGCGCACGTTGATGTCGCGGTACGTGACCGGATGGAGTGGGTCGAGCGCCACCGGAGCGATGCGCTCGTCACCGAGGTTTGCACTCTTCACCATTGGGGAGCCGGCGGGCGTGTCGATCTCGATCGACGTCTCAGGCGAGGACCAGTAGACGAGGTTGTCGCTGTTGAGCAGTACTTGGAGCGCGCCGGCGCTCGTATCTTGTAATCCGAAAGGCGCCGGGTTTGCGGCCGAGAGCATCTGGTTCATCGTCGTATCGGCGCGGTCGCGCGCCTGGGAGTACATGATGCTATTGAAGCGCCAAATGACGATACCGCTCGTCACCGCGAGAACAGCGACGATGAGCGCCGCGTACCATGCGGCGATCTTCCACTTCAAGCTACGTGAGCTAAAATTCAATCTTTGATCGTATAGCCGACGCCCCGTACGGTGGTAATCAGCTTGTCCTCGTACTCGTCGTCGATCTTCGCCCGCAGATAGCGAATGTAGACGTCGATAAGATTCGAATCGCCGAGGAAATCGCTTCCCCAGACACCGTTGAACAGCTCGTCTCTCGTGTGCACCTTATTACGGTGCAGAAGGAGGTACTCGAGCAGGCCGTACTCCTTCGCCGTCAGCGAGATCGGCCTCCCGGCGCGGCAGACCTCGTGGCGGTCGCGATCCATGACCACGTCGCGGTACTCGATCACATTCGATTGCGGCTCGCGCTCGCGCAAGCGCGCACGCACGCGCGCGAGCAG
>JASHTE010000121.1 GCA_030040695.1 Vulcanimicrobiota bacterium
ATCCCGGCGTGCTCTCCTCGATACCCGCCAAAGTACTCTTTTGCGGTAGCGCCGCGGCGCTCGGCGCGATGGCGATTATCGCTTTCAACCTCTTTGCACGGATCTTCTCGCGCAACGTCCTCAGCCCCGAGCGACATGACGTCACGGCACACGAGGCGTCATGGCCGATGCTGCTCGCGATGGGACTGCTCGCGGCTGGTTGCGTCGGTCTCGGTCTCCTGTCCGCGCAGGCGATTGAAATTCTCGGAGCTCCCTTTGGGCCGGAAGCGTTGCTCCGTAGCGCATTTCCAGTGCCAGTCGCCGGTATCGCAGGAGCGCAGGCGCTGATGAGTCACGCGGGCGCAGAGGTGCCGGTGATTGGGTTTTTTGCGACCTGTGCGGTCGGGGTGATCGTTGCGTTGCTGGCACCGGAGCGGCGCAATGCGGTGCTGATGGGGTGGTGCGCGGTCGTCGCATCGCTGTTCGCGTTATGGGCGGGCGCGTTGGGCATCGCGGGAAAGGGGTTTGCGGTAACGCTCTGGGTCGTTCCCGGATTCGGAGCGGTGTCGCTTGCGCTCCATCACCTCGGCGCGATTTTCCTGTGCATCACGGCGCTGGTGTACTTGCCGACGTCGATCTTCGCAACCGCGTATTTGCGCCGGTATGGGTCGGAGTATCGCTTGCGTGGGTTTGCCGTCGAGTATCACGCGCTCTATGCGTCGATCGTCGCCATCTTGCTCGCGAGCGACGTGGTGGCGTTCTTCATCGCGTGGGAGGCGATGGCGATTCTCAGCTACTTGCTCGTCGCCTTCGAGTACCGTCGCGCGGAGAATGCGCAGGCGGGATACATGATGTTGGCGATGAGCGAGGCGGGAACGATTGCGGCGCTGATCGCCTTCTTGTTGCTCGCACGCGGTGGACCGTTGGATTTTGCGAGTCTCGGTGCAGCATCGCACGGCCTGACGACGGGGTTGCAGTGGACGATTTTCCTCTTGTCCTTTTTTGGATTCGGGGTCAAGGCCGGCTTGGTGCCGGTGAACTCCTGGCTACCGCGCGCGCACCCGGTGGCGCCGGCTCCGGTGTCGGCATTGCTCTCCGGCGTCATTCTCAATCTCGGCGTGTACGGGATCCTCCTGGTCAACTGGCAGCTGTCGCCGATCGGGATGCTCGGTCCGGGACTGATCGTGCTCGTGGTCGGCGCGCTCTCGGCCGTGATCGGGATTCTCTACGCGGCAACGAGCGACGACTTGAAGGTGATGCTGGCGCACAGCTCGATCGAGAACATCGGGTTGGCGGTTGCCGGGCTCGGTGCGGGATTCGTCTTTACGGTCGTGCACCAGCCGATCTTTGCCATCGTCGCCTTCGTTGCGGCGCTCTACCACTTGTTGAACCACTCGATCTACAAAGCGCTCCTGTTCCTCGGTGCGGGAAGCATCGACCTCTGCGCGGGCCTGCGCGATATGAACCGCCTGGGCGGCTTGCTGCGCTTCATGCCGTGGACATCGCTCTTCTTCTTGGTCGGAGCACTCGCGATATCGGCCGTGCCGCCGCTCAACGGCTTCGTGAGCGAATGGCTGCTCCTCGAGACACTCTTCCGCAGCGGCGTCTTTAGCTCGCTCCTCGTGCGCGTCCTCTTTGCGTTTTGCGGAGCGGCGCTTGCCCTCACTGCAGCGCTCGCCGTCACGTGCTTCGCAAAGGCCTTTGCGATGAGCTTTCTCGGCGTACGACGCAGTGAGACGCGTCCCCCGCCGTTTGAGGCGGCCAGACCGATGCTCGTGGCGATGGGGCTACTCGCAACCTGCTGCCTCGGTCTCGGCATCCTTCCGACGTACCTCATCCCATTGCTCGGCTCGGCGTTCGGAACGCCCCATGTCAATGCAGCCGATGTCCTCGTTCCTCCGTTCTTCACGCCGACGACCTCCTCAGGCGCGCACGCACTTCCGCCGGATTTCACGCAAACGTTCCACGCGCTCGGCGCGCAGATCGGGCGCGGCCTCATCCCCGGACGCGGATTGGTCGTCATGCTGCGCGGCGGCATGAGCAATCCGGTGGTCTTCGCGATGTCGACGAGCTATATGATTTTCCTATTGGGAGCGTTCTTGCTGTGCACGTACCTTGGAATCCGGTTGTTCGTTCGACGCCGCCGCAGCATAGGAATCGCTTGGGACGGCGGCGCTGCCCGCGTCAGCGCGGGCGCCACCTATAGCGCGACCGGCTTTTCGAATCCGATCCGCGTGATCTTCGGAACCACCCTTCGACCCATGGCGGTCGAATGGACGACGTCGACGGTGCTGCGCGGCGTACAGACGGTCGTGCGCGCATTGCACGACGGGGGGAACGTCGTCGATCTTCTCGTAACACAACCCATAACAGCAGGAGCAAACGCCATCGCCCGCAATCTGGCGCTGCTCCATCACGGGCGGCTCAACGCGTACGCCGCATATGCGTTCCTCACGCTCCTCGTGGTTCTCATCGCAACATTACGGTGGTAGATATGAATGTACGAAGACTTGCACTAGACGTTGACAAGGCGATCACACGCCCCACCATTCCCCAGATTGCCGAGGCCGTAGAACGCGTACAGAGTGTAAGGGGCATCAACATTACAGTCACTGAGATCGACGTGGAAACGATCGGGATGGACGTTACGATCGAGGGAGAGCACCTCGACTACGAGCAGGTCATCACGGCGATCGAGTCGACGGGGGCCGTCGTCCACAGCATCGACCAGCTCATCTCCGGCGACGTAGTGGTCGAGCACGTCATGCGCGGTCGATGATTATCCTACGACGTCTCCTTCTCCAGGCCGGTCTTCTCGCGCTCCTCCTAGGGTTCGTAGACGGAATTCTGACCGCTCTTGCTCTTACCGCGGCCCGCATGATGAGCCCCGGCGAGACGGTCAGCGACACGTTCGCGCTACGCGTCGCTGCGAGTGCTCTCGCCTCAGGAGCATTCGTCTTCTTCGTCGCACGGTATGCCGAGCTGCGCGAAGAGCTCACACACGCCGAGAAACAGTTGAACGTCGTCACGCGTGGCCGCTTCGCTACGAGCCGGCTCGGCCGGGAAGCCTTTTGGCAAGCAGTGATATCCAGCATGGCATCCAGCATAGCCGCGTTTCTCGGGGCACTCGTTCCCTTGATGCCGGCCGCTTTGCTCCCGCAGTGCCGGTGGATATCGGTCGCGTCCGCGGTTCTCGTGCTTGCGCTCCTCGGTGCAGCGCTTGCGCGGGCCATGCACGGCAGCGTGCTGCGCTGGTCGTGCTCTCTCGCGTTCGGCGGCGGCGCGAT
>JASHTE010000122.1 GCA_030040695.1 Vulcanimicrobiota bacterium
GATTGAGCGGGTTGACGTTGAGCTTCGCCGCGGTGTCAGGCATCAACTGACCGAGGCCGAGTGCGCCCGCGTACGAGACGGCGTGCGTCTGCCAGTGCGACTCAACGGTGACGACCGCTGCCAACATAGTGGCATCGATGTGCCAGTGAGCGGCGTTGAGGAGCAGCCTTCGCGCGAGCTCCCTGCTCAGCCACTGAGGCATCTGCGGGTTGATGCTCTGTAGCACGCGCGCGTAGATCGAGACGACCTTAGGTGTTGCCGGGAGCGGGCGTGCCCGGGTTGCGGCGGCAGCCGTGCTTCCCAGGCATCCGGCGAGCGCCGCTCCAATGAGAAACGCGCCAATGCTCCTACGCATCGTCCCTTCAATTCGGCCCCTCCCCCACGCGTCCTCTCTCCGGCCCCCGCTCGCGTGACCCGGCGTCTGTGGGGCTTGATCCTGGCCCTCTTGCTGCTGATCATGTGCGGGCTTATTGCCTGGGGCCAGTGGTATGCCGTGCACGTTAACGTACCGCGTTATGCGTCGCACCGCTTTTGAAAGCACTCTGATGAAACAGGCGCAGGAGTTCACGCGTACGAATGGCACGCTGTCTCGATAAGGAGGCCTTAGTGCACCGTTTTGTTGCCGCGAGCATCTGCGCGGCTGCGCTCTTCTCGCTCTGCGGTGTCGCACGCGCTGCAACGCCGAGTCCCTCATCCTCTTCGACTCCCACGCCCGAGCCGTGGGCAAACATGTCGTGGCGCGAGATCGGCCCGGCAGCCGGAGGAGGACGCATTGCCGCGGTCGCCGGCACCGCTCAAGACGCGAACCTCTACTACGTGGGAACCGCCGGCGGCGGCGTTTGGAAGAGCAACGACGGCGCATACACGTGGAATCCCGTCTTCGATGACGAGCCTGTCGCCGCGATCGGCGCGGTAACGATCGATCCAAACGACGATAGCATCGTGTGGGCGGGGACGGGCGAAGCGAACCCGCGTAATGACGTGAGCTACGGCGACGGTGTCTATAAGACGCTCGACGGCGGTGCGACGTGGACGAACATGGGGCTGCGAGGCACCAAGTACATCTCGCGCATCCTCGTCGATCCCCACGACTCCAACCACGTTATCGTTGGTGCCCTCGGCGATGTCTTTTCGGACTCGAACGACCGCGGCGTCTACGTGACCTGGGACGGAGGAAAGACGTGGCAGCAGACGCTCTACGTCGGCCCGGAAAGCGGAGCCTCAGATCTCGCGATGGACGTGCAGAACCCGAGCGTGGTGTACGCGGGCATTTGGCAGTTTCAGCGGCGACCGTGGACCTTTACGAGCGGCGGCACCGCCGACGGCCTCTACAAGTCGACTGACGGAGGTCGCACGTGGACGCGCCTCACCGGGCACGGCTTGCCGACCGGCATCACGGGGCGCATCGGGCTCGCGGTTGCGCCGAGCGACGGCAACCGCGTCTATGCCCTCATTGAATCGAAAGAAGGTATCCTGTGGCGCTCCGACGACGCGGGCGCGACATGGACGATGGTTTCGAACGATACCCTCGTCGATCAGCGCCCGTTCTACTTCACGCACATCGCCGTCGATCCGCGCAATCCCGACCGCGTGTACGGCGTCTCAACGATGCTTTCGCGCTCGAACGACGGTGGTAAGCATTTCCACGCCATCGCGGATCCCGTGCACGTCGATTACCACGCGATATGGATCGCTCCAGACGATCCCCGGCGCATCATCGTCGGCGAGGACGGGGGCTACGCGCTGACGGTCGACGGCGGCGACAACTGGTCGTCGTCGCTGAACATGCCTATCGCGCAGATCTATCGTGTCTCCGCAGACAATGGGAACCCGTATACGGTCTGCGTGGGCTTGCAAGACAACAACGCTTGGTGCGGCACCGCGAACTCGCTCGATCCCTCCGGGATCCTCAATAAGTATTGGTTCGTGACGCAAGGCGGCGACGGCGAGTGGAACGTCGTTGATCCGAGCGACCCGGATTGGATTTGGTCGGATGCCGAAGACGGCGCCCTCGTCATCTACAATCGCGTGACGCAAGACTCATGGTCCGGGCAGCCCTACTATCAGCTCGGCACGGAGAGCTTCGATCTCGCACGCAGCGCCTACCGCTTCAATTGGGAGTCGCCGATTGCATTTGCGCCGTGGGATCCGCATGTCGGCTGGTACGGCGGCAACGTCATTTTCCAAAGCACGGATCGCGGGAGGAGCTGGACGGTGATCAGCCCGGACCTCACGCGAAACGACAAGGCGCACCAGATTCCTGCGGGAGGACCGATCACGAACGACGTCTCCGGTGCCGAGTACAGCGATACGATCCTCGATATCGAGGGATCGGCGTTGCACCGCGGTGAGATCTGGGTCGGCACCGACGACGGTTACGTGCAGATGACACTCGACGGCGGAAAGCACTGGCGGAACGTCACCCCGCCGGGCGCGCCGACGTACGGCCGCTTCGCGACGGTCGCCCCGTCGACGTTGCACGACGGCACAGTCTACGCGATCGAGGACGATCACTACATGGGCGACAACGCGCCGTACGCGTGGGTGACGAACGACTTCGGGAGCCACTGGACCCCGATCGTGAACGGGATTCCCAGCGGCGAATGGGCGCGCGCGATCCGTCCCGACATTCGCAACCCCAACATCGTCTATCTCGGCACGGAGCTCGGGCTCTACATCTCCTTTAACGGCGGCGCTGCGTGGCACCCGTTTCTCAACGGTATCTCTCACGTGTCGGTGCACGACATCCGCATGCAGCCGGCGTTCGACGACCTGCTCATTGCAACACACGGGCGTTCGGTCTACGTGATGGACGACATGCGCCCGATTCAGGAGTTGCAGGCGGCGGTCGCGCGCGGTACATGGCTCTTCCAGCCGCGCGTTTCGTACGAGTACTCGCTGCACGAGAACGACGAGGGTACGTATACGCGTTATGCGGCGGACAATCCGCCGTACGGCGTGATCATCAGTTTCTACCAGGCCCAGGCGCAGAAGGGTGCGCCGAGCCTTCAAATCCTCGACGCGGGTGATCACGTGATCCGCACGGTGTCGGGGACGCACAAAGTCGGCGGCAAAGACGTGCCGTACATTCCCAATAAGGTGGGCCT
>JASHTE010000123.1 GCA_030040695.1 Vulcanimicrobiota bacterium
ATGATTTCCCTTGCGACCGGGGAGTTCGCAACGGCCTCGATTCGGTCGTTGATGCGCCCAGCCGTGCACGTTCCCGAGTCGAAGAAAGTCGCCGAGCTCCTCCGCGAGATGCAGCGCGACAAGTTCTCGATGGCGATCGTCGTCGATGAGTACGGTGGAACCGCTGGTCTCGTCACCATGGAAGACTTGCTCGAGGAGATCGTCGGCGAGATTCGCGACGAGCACGACACCGACGAACAGGAGCCGATCGCCGAGATCTCGCCCGAGGAAGCGCTCGTCGACGCGCGCACGAACGTCGAGGACGTGAACGCGCGTTTGGGTACGCACTTGCCGACCGAGGACTTCGAGACCATCGGTGGATTTACGGTCGGGCAGTTCGGGCGATTGCCCTCGGAAGGGGAGGAGATCGAGACCGCCGATCACACGCGCCTACGCGTCGAGCGCGCGCACGGCCGCCGCATCCTCACCGTGCGCGTCCATCACAACAACGTGACAACCCCGCCCGTGAGCGAGCACACGGAACCGGACGCGCACGATGCCGTCCACTGAGCTGCTCGCCGCCGCGCGCGGGGCGCGCGAGCGCGCGTACGCCCCATATTCGGACTTTCACGTCGGAGCAGCGGTGGAGACGGAAGAAGGGGCGATCATCGCCGGGTGCAACGTCGAGAACGCCTCCTACGGGCTGTCGATCTGTGCGGAGCGCGTCGCGCTCACGCGTGCGGTCGCAGAAGGGCATCGCGCCTTTCGCTGGATTGCAGTCGCGGGCCCAGAGGGCGCGGATACGACGCCGTGCGGCGCATGCCGACAGTTCATGGCCGAGTTCAATGCCGACATGCACGTCACGTTCACAACCAGCGACGGCGTCGTCGAGACGACGCTGACGAAGCTGCTGCCTCACGCGTTTGGCGACTTCCGCGCGAACGTATAAAGCGCGCGGCATCGTCCTGCGCGCGCGTAACTTGGGCGAAGCCGATCGCATCCTGACGCTCTTCACGCTGGAGCACGGAAAGCTCGACGGCGTCGCCAAAGGGCTGCGCCGCGCCCGTAGCCGCATCGGCGGACGCCTCGAGTTCGGGAACGAGGTTGCCGTGACGATGCACCGTGGGCGGTCGCTCGACGTGATCTCCGGGGTGGAGATTCTTCGCGAGCACTGGTCGGCGCTCGTCGAGCCGTCGCGATTCGCCGTGGCGGCGATGGCCAGCGAGATGATCGACGCGTTCTGCGAACCGGACTTAGCGATGCCGGACATCTACGCGCTGCTTGCCGGAATGCTCGCCGCGATTGCACGCTCCGCCGAGCCGCGGATGCTGCTGCCGCGATTCTCGATGCGGTTGCTCGAGGCACTCGGCATTGCGCCGCCGCTCGACCGCTGCGTCCGCTGCGGCAATCTCCTAGCGCGTGAGCACGCATGGCTCGACGGCGAGGCAGGCGGTTTCGTCGACGATCCCTGTCGCGAACGCGGGCGACTGCTTCCGGAGTTGGCGAAAGAGGAGCTTGCAAATCTGCGCGCGCTCGCCGCCCCACGCGGTGCCGAGCAACGGGCAGTGCGCGCCCTCCCGAGCGTTGCGAGAGCCGTTGAGCTGTTGGTTGCTCACAATTTGGGGCGCAGGCTCAAGTCGGTCGCGGCCGCAGGCGATCTGGGAACAAAGAGCCCGGCTGAAGATATACACGCGCAGGCACTGTAATTTTCTGGCATGGGCAGCATCATGGCACTCGATGTCGGCTCGAAGCGCATCGGCGTCGCCGTTGCGGATCCGAGCGAGAGCTACGCGCTTCCTCTCGGAAAGATCGAGCGCACCAACCTGCGCGCCGACCTCGAGCGTATCATGGAGTACGTCGAGGGCTATCGCGTCACCGACCTCGTCGTCGGAGATCCCATAACGCTCTCGGGCGAGCGCGGCATCGCAGCTGCGCGGATCGACGCCTTCGTCGACGAGCTCCGGCGAGTGTTTAGGGGAGCCATCCATCGTGTCGACGAACGACTGACCACTGCGCAGGCAACCAAGGCGATGATCGCCGCGGATGTCTCGCGCAAGCAGCGTCGCGGTGCCGTCGATATGATGGCAGCGGCTTTGATTTTGGAGACGTTCTTGGCTCGTCGTCGTCAATCGTGAAACTGCTCTCACGTGCCCTCGCGCTCGCAGTGATTTTCATCATCTGTGCCGCCGTCGGCATGTTCGCATACGCGCTCTTCGGAGAGCGCGAGTACCCGGTTGCGCAGACGCGTGTCGTCATTCCTGCGGGCGCGACGTTCGACCAGGTGCTCCTCATTCTGCGGAGCGATCGGGTCATCGCGCACACGATTCCCTTACACCTCTGGGCGAAGGTTCGCGGAGACGAAACGAAGGTACGCGCCGGTGAGTACGAGTTCGGGCCGCATGAATCCGCCGCGCAGATTCTCAATGCACTCATGACCCAGGGCAGCGCCGTCGCGCGATGGGTGACCATTCCGGAGGGCTTCACCGACGCGCAGATTGCGGAGCAACTGCAGAGCGCCGGCATCGGGAATGCCGCGCAGTACGCGCATGCCTTTGCGACGGACTCGTTGGTCATCGATGGTGTGCGCACGAAGAGCTTGGAGGGCGAGCTCTTCCCGGATACCTATCTCGTGCCGGTCACGGCGACACCGCGAGAGGTGGAGACGCAGCTCGAGTCGCGATTCTTCGCGACGTTGCCGCACGATGCGGCGAAGCTCGCGCGCGGCCTGCACGTGTCGGTGCCGCAGGTTGTTACGGTAGCCTCGCTCGTCGAGCGCGAAGCGAAGCTCGATCGCGATCGCCCGGTCATCGCGGGAGTGGTCTACAATCGCCTGCGTTTGGGCATGCCGCTCGAGATCGACGCAACGATCGAATACGCGCTGCCGGAGCATAAGACGGAGCTCTCACGCGCCGATCTTGCAATTCGCTCTCCATACAACACGTATCTTCACACCGGCCTACCCCCGACGCCGATTGCGAACCCTGGTGCGGCCTCGCTCGAGGCGGCTTTTCATCCTGCGGTGACGAAGGCGCTCTACTACGTGTATTGCGGCAAAGGCGGGCACGTCTTTGCTCCGACGCTCGCGCAACATGAGGCGAACGTCGCGCGATGCTTGAAGTAGGCAAGAGCATGGATGCCGGCGCAGAGAGACGCCTCGATGTCAACGATGTCATCTCGGTCAGGGCTCCCGACGGGGAGGAGCTCGCGTTCAAGGTTGTTGCCTTACTCGAGGACGAGGAAGAGGGCGATGCGTACGCAGTCCTCCTGAACGAATCCGAGGATGGAGAGGAAAGCTTCATCGTCACCGACCCATACGGGAACTTATTAGAGGACGAAGAGCTCGCGCAGAACGTCCTGGACGATTACCTCGAGTTCGACGAAGAGATACCGGAGAACGGCGAGCTCTGATGCGTGTGCTTTTTCTCTCCGCGAGCGTCGGTGTCGGCCATTCCTCGGCGGCAAACGCGGTGCGTGCGGCGCTCGACGAGATCGCTCCCGGAACGCAGACCCTGCTCGTCGACTCGTACCGGTACGCGGCACTCGTCGTATCGCGCGTCGTCTCAAGCGGATACTTGCAGATGGTGAAGACGATCCCACAAATGTATCGCTTTCTCTACCATCGCGCGGAACGTGCGACGGAGGTCGGCCCATTTCGCACGTGGGCGCATCAGTTCACGGCAAGCAATCTGCGCGTGCTTATCGAGAACGAGCGGCCGGACATCGTCGTATGCACGCATGCGTTTCCGTGCGGCGCAATGGCGGAGTACGCAGCGGCGTATCCCGACGCGCCGCCGGTCCTCGGCATCGTGACCGACTTCGCCGTACACGGCTTCTGGGTCCACGACAATATCGACGCGTACGCCGTGGCGACGGAGTCGATACGGCAGGAGCTGATCCACCGCGGCATTCTTCCGTCGAGAATCGTGGCGTGCGGAATCCCGGTTCATCCGCGCTTTGCGCAACGGTCCGAGGCCAGAGGGGAAACTCGCGCGCGTCTCGGGCTTCCACGCGAAGGGCCGGTCGTTTTGCTGATGGGCGGAGGTCTCGGTATCGGCCCCTTCGAGCGGATGCTGCGCGCAGTCGATGAGCTGAACCGCCCGGCGGCCGTGGTCGCGATCGCGGGGCAGAATGGGCGTGCGCAGCGTGGCGCGCTGGCGGCGGCGGAGCGGCTCGGGCGCACTGTGCGGGTGCTGGGGTTCGTCGACAACGTCTACGAGTACATGCACGCTTGCGACGTGCTCGTCACCAAGCCCGGAGGACTGACCGTCGCTGAGGCGCTCGTTGCCGGTATCCCCATGATCCTCTGTCGCCCCCTCCCCGGCCAAGAGGAGCGGAATTCCCGTGTCTTGGTCGAAGCAGGGTGCGCAGTACGAGTGCGTTCGTTGCGAGAGCTTCCGGCCGCGCTCGATACCGTGCTTTCCGAGCCCGAGCGCCGCGCGCGTATGGTGCAGGCGGCGGCCGGTCTGGGCAGGCCTGAAGCTGCGCGGGAGATCGGCGCGCTGATCGCCCGTCTTGCGAGCGAAAAACGAGCGGTGGCATGAGAGAGGAGTTAGCATGAACATTCCCTCCGCGAGAACCTACGCATGGCTGCTCGCGATACTGCGCATCTACACGGGCGCATTCTGCATTCTCCACGCAATTCCGAAGTTCACGAATGCGACAGCTTTTCAAACGACGTTCGCGAACCTCGTCGCTAAGGCGGCGGCGAGCGGCGGGCCTGCACATGCGTTCCTCCTCGGAACCGTTCAACCGCACGTGGAGCTCTTCGCGCAACTCGCGCGTTTTGGTGAGCTCGTCACGGGAGTGTTACTCCTGCTCGGCTTGTTGACACGCCTGGGTGGATTGCTCGGCGTAATCTTCGCGGGAAGCGCGCTGTTCTTGCAGGGCTACCCGGTGTTGCAGAGCTGGGCGAGTCTCGAGGCAACGGTGCTCGCACTCTGTGCGGTAAATCTCGTGCTCCCAACCGGACGCGTTCTCGGTATCGACGCGCTCTGGAGGCGGCGGTACAATGCGGACAAGACACAGCCGATTCCGATTCCGCCGAGCCGACCCGAGGCGCAGACGACCGTCAACGAAACCGACGCTTCGGCGACGGGAATACCAGCGCCGACGCCTACGGTGGCAACAACGAAGGGTGAGGTCGAACCGAGCCTCCCACCGCGTGAGCCTGGGCCAAACGGCGCAAACGGCGGCCCGGAGTTCGCAGCACCCGCCTCCGCGGGTCCCCAGATCGATCAAACGACCTCCGTGTAAGCTCCGTGAAGAGCGTCATCGTCGTCGTGCTCGCGTCGATCGTGAGCGCGGCAGTGTTGGCCGCTCTTCACCCGGGTGCTCTGGGTGCTCAGAGCCCCGACGGGCGAGCGGTCTTTCTGGCGAACTGCACGACCTGTCACTCGCCTAACGGCGAGGGCGGAGGGCCGTATCCCCCGCTCGCAGCGAACGCCGACGTCAATCAAATAGACAGCGCAAATCTGATCCGCGTGGTGCTCGACGGGAGGACTGGTCCCGTTACAGTAGACGGAACGCAATACGGCGGTGACATGCCGGCGTGGCGCGCGCAACTCTCCGACGCACAGATCGCCGCAGTTCTCTCGTACATTCGCTCTGCTTGGGGCAATGACGCACCGTCCGTCTCTCCCAACCAGGTCGCAGCGGCGAGGGAGCCCGAGGCCCTGAGCGGTTCCGCAATCTTCACGTTGAAGTGCGCGGCGTGCCACCTCGCCACGGGCGGCGGTACGGTGGATTTTCCGGCGCTCGCAGGTGATGCGATCGTGACCTCCGCGAGTCCAGGCTCGATGCTCGAGATCATCGTGAATGGTCGCACGGGCCCGGTGATGATAGACGGAAAGATGTACGATGGCATCATGCCGGCGTGGCCCGGGCAGCTCACCGATGCGGACCTTGCCGCCTTGGCGACGTACCTTCGTACGAACTGGGGAAACAGGGCCGCACCGGTTACAGAGAAGGATGTCGTTACTGCCGGGGCCTCCATCACCTTACGAATCGGTGAGTCGCTCTTTGCGAATAACTGCGCAGCCTGCCACGGAAGTGCCGGGCAAGGCGGAACCGGACCCGCACTCGCGGGGAGTCCGCGCGTCACGAGCGACGACCCGGGTACGATGCTCGCAACGATCATGCAAGGCCGAGGCCTCATGCCGTCGTGGCGCGGACAGCTCTCCGCCGGCGAGGTGGCTGCGGTTGCAACATTCATACGTTCGTCGTGGGGCAACAACGCCGGCCCGGTGACTGTAGAAGACGTGACGGCGATCAGATGAGCGTCCACTGCAGGGCGAAAACGGCGGCGAGTGCGGCCGTTCAAGTCTTGTTGCTGATGCTCATGGCAATGGTGCCCTCGTGGGCTGCGCCGACGCCGCCGGCTTTGGTTGGGAGCAGCGAGAAGGTTTGCCAGGTAGACGGCAACGTCGATTGGGAAACGGGCGCGCCGACTGCGGCACAGACGCTGACGAACTTTGGCCTCGACGCCGCCGATCTCGGTTATCCGGTGGAGCATGGAAGCGCGCTCATCTTGCTCTTCGGCGACAGTTGGCCTTCGAATCCGAGCGGCGTCGCCGGGGAGCTCGGCGCGAATGACGCGGTAGGCGTGACGACGAGGGCTGCCCTTCCGACGAGCTCCGCCTGTCTCGATCTCTCGGTCAATCGTTATCCCTTTCCGCCAAAGCGCTTCTTTCCGGCGACCATCGTTCCCCAAAACATCATCAAGCAAGGCTGGTTCAACGTGCCTTCGGGCGGTGTCAGCGTAAACGGCGCGCTCGTCGGTTTCTTCTGGACGAATCACTGCGCAACGCCACACGCGCTGCTGCCTTCTCCGGCGTTTCCGTTGGCGCGGCCGGTGGGAACACCAAGCTGCCCGGAGGTGAACGGACGCAACAGCGTGGGCTGGAACGTCATGGCCCGATCGATGGATTACGGGCGCACGTTTCACGACGTCGTCGTCATGCCATCGGGCTTCACGTACGCAACCGCGGTGAACGCGGAGACACTCTTTGGTTTGCCGGCCGATCAAAGGCTCGGCGTGTACGTGCTAGGGAGCCCGCGCTATCGCGCGAGCACACCGTATCTGGCTTACGCGCCGCCGAGCATGCTAGCCCAGCCCACGGCGTGGCGTTATTTCACCGGACGCGATCCAGCGGGTAATCCACAGTGGGCTTCCTTCGGCGCATGGCAGCACGGAACGGCGCCCATTTTGTGGAGCCCGCCGGGAGATGCGGAGATCCTGTCGCCGGTTACAAACGCGCAACGCTGCATCGGCGAGTTTTCCGTGACGTGGATAGCTCCACTGCATCGCTGGCTGATGCTCTACAACTGCGATTTCGTGATCGTGGCTCGCACGGCGTTCGCGATCTGGGGACCGTGGTCTGCGGCAACACCGATCCTGGGCTACGGGCCGGCCGTCGAGTGCCACATCGTCATGGCTACCACGGGCTGCGGGACGCGCAGAAACTACTGGCCGAAGCTGGCGAACGGGCTCTTCGTCCCAGGCCTGTTCTATGCCCCGTTCGTGATCGAGCGCTACACGCGGCCCACCGGCGCGGACGGCGTGACGATTTACTGGCTCGTCTCCACATGGAATCCGTACGAAGTCGACGTCATGC